>JBKHFT010000012.1:0-34970 GCA_046540055.1 Alkalispirochaeta sp. | reverse complement strand
ACTTGGCAAGATAGCTACAAATGATTGGGAAAAAGCACGAGCCATATATGTCTGGGTAACTCGCAATATTGCCTATGATACCGAATCTTATTTTTCCGGAAAGAAGGCGACTACAAACGGGGGTGGCGTGCTGAAAACGGGTAAGTCAGTTTGTGCCGGCTATGGGAATCTCTTTCACCAATTAGCAGAGAGTCTTGGCTTGGAGAGCAAGGTCGTTTCCGGCTACGGGAAGGGCTATAGCTTCACAGGAGTAGACCCTGGTGGTACAAATCACGCGTGGAACGCCTTATTCATCAATGGAAAATGGCGTCTTTTTGATTCTACTTGGGGCGCCGGCAACGTTTCTGGCAAGCGGTTTCATCGTGAATACAATGAACACTATTTCAATCCTGCGCCGAACACCTTGATCTTCAAACACTTCCCTGAAGATGTAGATTTTCAGTTGTTGGAAACACCTGTTACTCGTGAGGAGTTCTTTCGCTTGCCAAATTCCAGATTGGAAGTTTTTGACACAGGAATAGACCCTGATTTTATTATTGAACGGGTACGAGCCGGAGAGACACTGGAACTCCCCTCAGTTTGGAACGCTGACAGATTCACTGTTGTGGAGGTTCCATTTGAGAATCCCTTGGACAGCTCAAATCTGTATCGGTTTGTGATTGAGGCTCCGTCGTCTGAGCTTTTGATTGTCAACGAAAGTGAGCGATTCGATATTGTGAAAACTGATGGGCAATTTCGTTTTATTGACCAGGATTTACGCAGCGGCAGGTTAACTTTTTTCCTAAAGACAGGAGAGAACTACTATAGTATTTTACGTTATGAGGTGGAGTGACGTCGCGCAGTGCCGGAACAGTTGTCGCCTAAACTGAATCCGCAAGGAGGGTGACAATGTACCATTGTTTTCGTTTCATCGTTGAGCGTACATCGCTATCAACCTGCCGTTCCGGTGCGGCTTCGTGTCCTCGGCAGTTTCCTCTGATTCTCCATCACGTGGTTTCTTCCTGGGCTTGCTGGTCGATTCCACGATACTTGAGACGACGATTTTACCCCTGCTGGTCTGACTCCTCTTAGACAGATACTTTCAAACAACTTAAGAAGAGCAAATTTAAAACACTAAAATTGTTTTCCGGATTATAATCATGTTAAAGCTCGCACCATAATGGTCATCCTTTGGGTCTCAATGCCGCGGGAAAGGAGAACCGTATGGAAAATCCCGGTAATCACAAATCACGTCTGGGTCTGGTTGTTCTCGTTCTCGTAACGCTTTCCGGATGCGTGTCAGTTGACAGCACGTCGTCCGAGAACGGCGATACACCCGGTACGGAACCGACATCGGAATCCCTGTACATCGTGATGGAGACGACATCTGACTGGACCGACTTCTTGTTCGATGAGGAAGTCGAGATGGATGAAGGGATGATCACGTATTATTCGGAAGATTCGGAAGGTCACCTGGATGATGCGCTGTTGAGTCTGAGTCAAAGCCTCAAGAGTGCCACCAATGGAAACAACGTCTCTGTTGAAGCGATCGTCCGGTTTAGCACTACGACCCCTGATGTCTTGAACTTCGGCATTCGCCGCGGGCACCTCGGACGGACAATCGTGCATCTCTATGAGGTTATTGATTCTGTGGCCGAACCGATCGGTATGTATCAATGGGCTGGAATCGATGAAACGGATGAACAGAACGCGTACTGGTTTACCGTTGATCGGACCAGTTTGCCTGTCCGGCACGGTCGTGGCGGCTTACCATACTCGACGACGCCCCTGGATCAACTGACCGATCAATGGGATACGGCGCTACGGCGTCGCGATGCGGACGAGATGGTTTCACTCTTCTGGCCCGACGCGACGGAGACCTTTGTATGGCCCGAACGACGAGAGTACATTGTGAATAACGCACACCAGAGCATTCGTGCTGACTTTGCGGAGGAACCGGACCCGTCGGTGGACTTCTCCTTGATTTCGTATACCCCTCCGCTGTATTTCCCTCAGGTCCAGGACTCACAACCACGATATATTCTGTTTGGATCCTACGACGGAAACCCCAGTGGTTGCGACGTGTTCTGGTTTGACGAACGCGGCGGTGACTGGAAGATCGCACATCACGCGTGGAAGCTCGGAGTAGAGATACCACCGGAATGACGAAGCCGTCGACAGCCCGAATGAAGCAAGCGAGTGACCACCGGATCAACCGGTATCGCAACGTGGCCGAAGAGTTTCGCTGAACAGATCGTGACAACCCGCCACCGTTTGCTATTGCCGGTCGTATTCTTGTTTTAGAAGTGCTGAATGAACGTTCAGGGCGTCACAACTGATCCCGCGGTTGCCTATCGCGAAGCATCAGTGATACGGTTTCAACCAAATTGTAGTCGAATACAGAATGTTCGAAGGGCAAGACCGTACTATCCTTGAGCAAGAGATGGTAAGGAAGGTCAACGGGATTTCCAGGTACGGGTACGGGTACGTACTCAAGAACGCCGGATTGTTTGTGCTGGTCAAGGCAATTCAAACGGCTCTCGAGCTATTTGATACACACGTGCTTCTGGAAAACAGCGAGCGTAAATACCGTATGATGGTCGACACAGCGCCGATACCGTTTCAGTCGCTTGATACCGAGGGTCGGTTAATCGATGTCAACAGGCATGGCTGGAGACACTTCGCTATTGTCGCGAGGAGATCCTCGGCACCTGGTTCGAAGACCTGCTATATCCGGATCAGGTGGAGCTCTTTAGAAAGCGTTTCCCATTTTTCAAGTCACAAGGACACATTGAAAAGGTGTAGTTTCACCCTCAAACGGAGGGGAGGATTGATAGTTGATATTGGAAACAAATGACAGGACAGCCAAGGTCCGGGTTTTGGGCTCGGAGACCCTAGTACGGGTACCGATCACCTCTTCGGCCAAGCCTGAGATCTCATCCGAATTCGAGGATAAGTGGCAGGAGATCGTCACGCTTGCGGCGCGAATCATCAAGATTCCCGCGGGGCTGATCATGCGACTTCACGAGAATGAAATCGAGGTGTTTGTCTCCAGCGCGACCGAGGATAATCCCTACGAGAAGAAGGAGCGGGCCGAGCTGGGACTCGGCCTCTACTGCGAGACAGTTGTTGGTAAACGAGAGGAGCTTCTCGTTCCCCACGCGCTGGAGGACCCGGCATGGGAAAAGAATCCGGATGTTGAGCTGAACATGTTCTCATATCTTGGAGTTCCACTTTGCTGGCCCGATGGAGAGGTGTTTGGCACGTTCTGCGTGCTCGACCGTAAGCGCAATGAGTATGACCAGGATCAGAGGCACCTTGTACAACGTCTCGCCGAGCTTGTAGAGCGTGATCTGGCGAACCTGGTGCATGTAAGTGAGCGCGTCGCGCAGGCGGAGCTACATGCAAAGGAGATTCGGCACCGCATAAAGAACCAGTTTAATGCATTGATCAGCTACATCGATCTTCATTCGAGCGTGGCGACCGGGCCTATTGATCACGCGGCTTTGAATCTATCCTTGAGGTCGAGAATAGAAACCCTCGCAAGACTGCATCATGAGATGTCACGTCTCATGACAGCGGCCAAGATTCCGCTCTTGAGCTTTCTACGCGAGATCAGTTCATTGATCGTATCTGGTTCGCCCTTCGACATTGACGTGATCAGTAACGGAGACGATGTCCTTGTCGATGAGAGAATCATCGTGCCCATAGCATCTCTTCTGAACGAGTTGGTTACGAATTCGATCAAACATGCTTTTCACGAAACCAATGATCCGAAAGTGATGTTTGGCGTGTTCAAGGAAGAGAGCGGCATCCGAATCGAGTACTCCGATAATGGAGCAGAATTCGAAACCCCGACCAAGAACGATGGCGGGATAGGTTCACTCATCGTGGCCGGACTGGCCGCCCAACTGTCTGCCAGTCTTGAGCAATCCGGATTCGACTACCGCATTCATATACCTAACGAGTCACTCGCGCCAGGGAATGCAGCGTGATGTAACCGGCTCCGGTACCCCCTACCGGGCCAGGGTGCTCGGTTGCGATCGGGTGGAGCGGGCGAAGCAGGTAGCTACTTGACCCAATGCTCGTTCTTCTTTCCGTAGTGGGTTCGGGCGAAACTTTGCATCGCATCAATGTCACTCTGCTCGAAGAGCGTTGGTTTTCCGAGTAGACGCGCAAAGATGTAAATCTGGGCGTTCTTCTCCAGCACAATACTCACCTTGAGTGCGAACCTCATGTCCGGCCCCACCGAAAGCGCTCCGTGGTTGGGTAGCATGACGGCGTTGTTGTCCTTGAGTCCCTCGACCGCCGCACGGCCAAGCTCAGGAGTTCCGGGAAGCTCGTAGGTCTCGCAGAACTCGACCTGACTACCTACGATCTGGGCGAAATCCTCACTGACCGCCGGCAGTGGCTCTCGGACAACACCCAACACGGTAGACCATGTCGGGTGCGTGTGAACAACCGCGTTGACATCAGACCGACTCCGATACACCGCAGTATGCATGTTTTTCTCGATTGAAGGCTCTGCGTCACCTTCGACGATTCCCATGTCCAGATCCATGACAACAACGTGACGGGCAGAGATGTCCGTATAGTTCATCCCGCTTGGACTGATGTATACCAGATTTGTCTCGGGGTCCCTGATACTGATGTTGCCCCACGTCCCGACTGTCATACCGGTCGTTATCATTTCCATACCCGTATCTACGATCTGCTGTTTGAGTTCTTCGCGAACGGTCTGTTTCATTCTCTTCCTTCTCCTCTTGCCTTTAGCCTTCTGCACTACGTTTGAATGTCTGCTTCAGAGCAGAATAGATCTCTTTGAAGATCTGATACCGTCGTTCCAGCTCCGGAATAGCCTGTTCGTCGAGATTCTTGCCGGGCGCGACCATTGCCTGAGAAGCCGCTTCGGCTGAATGATACCGCCCGGTACCGACCGCCGCGAGCATGGCATTCCCAAGGTTTCCCGTATCGGGGTGATCGACCGTTCGAACCGGCCGCGATAGAATGCGGGCAAGCGATGCTCGCCAGACGGGACTCTTGAGCCCGCCTCCAACGGCTCGCACGGCGGAGACCGCGAGACCGAGGTCCTCGACACTCTCTACACAGTCGCGAAGTGCAAACGATACCCCTTCCATGATCGCCTTGATGAAATGAGCCTTTGTATGGTTTATCCCGATTCCAAAAAAAACACCACGCGCATCGGCATCCCAGTGAGGCGTACGCTCTCCGTTGAGATACGGCAAATAAACGAGCCCATCTTCCCATCGTCCTTAGTGCTGTGCCCCGTGCCGATTCTACCGCTACCGGCGTCAGACCCGGCAGATTCCGGTTCAGCCCGTCCTGGATACGTTCGATCACCCTGATGGCGATGTCGGATGACGACACAAATCACCTGCACACGGCAGGACTCACCGGTTCAACTCGAATAATGCCCACAGGTTCCATGGAAAAGACGATCACTGCGGATCCGGCGTTAGGCCGTCGCCGGTTCTGTTCAGGGGAAGCGAAAAGTAGAACTCGCTGCCCGTTCCGGTCGAGTCGGCGATGCCGATCTCTCCGAGGTGGCCGATGATGATATTCCGGGCGATCGCGAGCCCGAGGCCGGTGGATGACTCCCCCGTCGGAACGGGGACACTTGTCCGGGAAAACGGTTTGAAGAGGCGGCCCTGCTCTTCTTTGGGGATGCCTGGTCCCTCGTCGCAGACCGATACGGTGACGTGATCGCCGCTCCGGAACACGGACACCACCACCACTCCTCCCGACGGGGAGTACTTTATCGCGTTCGAAAGGAGGTTGTTCATCACCTGCTCGATCTTCGAGCGGTCGAAGAGTACACTCGGGATCTCTTCGAATCGCTCGAGTCGGACGGTAACGTCGCGTTTGGTCGCGAAGATCCGGTTCATCCGGATCGATTCCCTGGCGAACTCGACGATGTCGTGAGGTTCCAGTTTGAGCTCCAGCTTCCCCGACTCGATCCGCGCGATCGTGAGGAGATCATCCAGGAGGGTCAGGACCGATCCGCTTGCGGTACCGATCATCGTCAGAATCTCGGCATGTTCGGGATCGAGGCTTCCCGAGATATCTTCCAGAAGAACCTCCGCCAGGTTCCTGATCGCGCCGATAGGATTCCGCAGGTCATGGGCGGCGGTTCCGATGAACCGGTTTTTCAGCTCATTCAGTTTCTCGAGCTCCGCAGTTTTCTTCTGGAGCTCCCGGCTGAGATTGCTGAACTCCGTGTTCATCTGGATCAGGTTTTCCTGCAGGAGTGCATCGTACCGCTGGTCGGACTCGGCGAACGCCTCGATCGTGTCATCGTTATCGTAGAAATGGGTGTGGAATGAGTGGGGCCATCCCCTGCCGGAAGCGATTGTGAGCTGCCAGGCTTCGTCGGGATCCCGAACCGCCTCTGAAAGGGAGAACCGTCCGGCGAAATCAACGAGCAGTTCGTCGAACCGACGCCCCTTCACCTCGGCACCGATGAAATCCCGGGCGAATCGGTTCGTATCCACCACGACCCCCTCCCGGTTCAGAGAGAAACAGAGGATACCGCTGTGGTTCTGCAGGTAGTTGGTCACGCTGTCGGTACTGGTGTTGTTCATCGCGTCCTCAGTATGATCTCAGCAGTTTCTCAAGTTCATCAAGGGTCGGAACAAGATAGACCCCTATCTCATTCAGTCTTATTTGTATCTCGCTATTCCCGAACGCCTGTCCCCCGACGATGAGATCCTGACGGGGAAATCGGTGTCGAAGCTCGTCCAGCAGGGGCAAGACCACATCCAGGCTTCTCGGCAGGCTCGCCGACAACGCAACGATATCGGGCTTCTTCTCATTGATCATCGAGAAGAGGTCGTCTTTCGGCGTATCGGCGCCAAGGAAGTATCCGTCCCACCCGTTGAGTTCGAACGCGTCGGCAACCATTCTGGCACCTATCTGGTGCAGTTCGTGGGGTGCGCAGGTAATGACCGCGGAGCGACCGATGTGTTCCGCCTGGAAGATGCGGGGATACACCGTTGCAAGGAGGCGTTCGGTGACCGCCGTCGCCAGGTGCTCCACGGCGACCGAGATCGATCCTTCCTCCCACATCTTTCCTACATCGTACATCGACCTCTGGAAGATCTGCACATAGATGTCCAGGACCGGTGTGTCCGCCCGGAGCATGTGGTCCACCACTCCCTGGCAAACCCGACGGTCACCGGAAACCAGGGCGTCGATGTACGTACTATAAAGACTTTGTTCCATACGACGTACCATCGAAACCAATATAACCACTCAACGCGACTCGAACAAAGAAAAGTCCGTGAATATTCCCTTTTTTAACGCCGACAATCGTTCCCGCGTCTCACAAGAGCGCGGCGGAGGCAGTGTCGAGGAATACGTGGCACCCGGGGTGGGTCTGCAGTATCGACGCCGGATGTTCGGGTGAAACCGGGCTGTCTGCGCCGATGCACTCCCTGACGGCAATCGCTTTCCGTGCATCCGGAACGGTACAGACGATCTCCCGGCTCTTCATGATCTGTCGGATCGACATCGACAACGCACGGGTCGGTACCGACGCAATGTCGGGAAACCACCCTTCGTTTACCTGCTGCATCCGGCATGCCTCGTCGAGGTCAACGATGATATACGGTTCTTCGGTCTCGAAATCCGCCGGGGGATCGTTGAAAGCGAGATGTCCGTTCTCCCCGATCCCGACGAAGGCGACGTCGATCGGTGCACCGGCGATCGCGCCGGAAACGGTGGTCACCTGTGCATCGTAATCGGGTGCGTCACCAAACAGGAAGAAGACCTCTCCGACGGGGACGAGATCGGTGAGACGTCGCTTGAGATAGCCGACAAAGCTCGCCGGGTGTTCTTCGGAGACTCCGAGGTACTCGTCGAGGTGAAACATCGTGGTCTTCTTCCAATCGATCCCGGGTTCCTTCACCAGGTACGAGAGGAAGTCGAGCTGGGAGTTACCGGTGGCGGCGATGAATCGTGCATGTCCCTGCGTCTCGATAGCCCTGCGGAGCGTCGAAGCGGCGCGTCGGGCCGCGGCTTTCGCCATCTCGTCGGATGTTGCAGATACGTGGATTTCCATAGAGCACTCCTGTTCGAACGATCGGTATGGTACCTGTTGTATCCTGCAGTCCATGAGAGGTCAATCTGCGAAGCCCTCCGTCTCTCGTTACCGGAGACCAAACACTCCGCACTACTCCGTGCATGTGGAAATCGGAAACATTCGATGTGCTATGATCGGGAAGCTGGAGTACTGAGTGAATATTCGATCGTACAACTGTGTAACCGGCATCGAGGAAGAACTGGTTACCCGAAATGGACACCTCGCCGTTGTGGAGGGATCTCCCGCAGCCAACGGCAACGATGCGGAATACATATCGCTACCCGGCCTCGTCGATCTGCAGGTGAACGGGTACGGTGGGGATGACTACAGTTCGCCGAAACTGACCTGCGGCGATGTAGAGGCGATCTGCCGTAACGTTATCACCGCGGGGACGCTCTATCATCTTCCAACGATCATCACCCGGCCCCGGGAGGTGATTCTCGGGAATCTCGAGACGATCGAGACGACGAGGCGACTGAACCCGACCGTTGCTTCGGCGGTCAGGGGCTACCACATCGAAGGACCGTTCATCGCCTCCGAAGAGGGGCCGAGAGGAGCCCACGATCCCGCCTACATCCGTGACCCCGATCCGGGGGAGTATCGGGAGTGGCAGGCCGCCTCAGGCGAAACGATCCGCATCGTGACCGTCGCCCCCGAGCGGCGGGGGGCGATCCCCTTTATCGAACGCCTCGCCGCCGACGGTGTCGTCCCGGCGATCGGGCACACCGGCGCATCCCCCGAGGAGATCCGTCGGGCCGTCGCCGCCGGGGCGCGGATGTCCACCCACCTTGGCAACGGAAGTCATCAGACGATGCCACGCCTGCACAATTACATCTGGGAGCAACTCGCCGCGGATGAACTCACCGCGGGGATAATCGCCGACGGGATTCACCTCCCCGACGGGGTACTCAAGACGTTCCGCCGTGCCAAGGGACTCGACCGTCTCGTTATCGTCAGTGATCTCTCACCGATAGCCGGACTGCCACCGGGAACCTACACCTGGGACAGGATCAGCGTGGACGTCGCCGCAGACGGTCGTATCGGTGTCACCGGGAGTCCGTATTTTGCCGGGGCGTGGCGCACCCTTGCACAGGCGATTCCGGTGTTCATCCGCGCCACGGCGACGACACTGGAGGAGACGATCGCTCTGATGACCACCCGCCCCGCCGAGCTCATCGGTCTCGGCGGATGGTACCGCGAGCTGTCTTCCCGGGAGAGTGTTACTGTTTTCTCCGTCGATCGGAGCTCCGGATCGTATCGCCCGGTTCTCTCCGCCGTCGACGGTGTGGTGATCCACGAAGAGAAGGAATAGACGGCGAATACGCCGATGCGACCCGTAGCTACCGTTCCTGCGGGAACCGCGTTTCTAACCGGTTCCGTTCAGTCGATGATAAAACGGATCGTCCCTCGAGATATCCGAGGGTGTGACGGCAACGCCTGTGAAGGCCGATTTATACAGTCCGGTGAGAAATTCCACCGTACGTCGTCGTTCCCGTCCCGTTGTGAGAGGAGCTCGCCCGATGCGCATATCCCGGTACAGTTCGCCGATCTGGGTTGATTGGGATGCCGGGATTTCCGCTTCGATATCTCCCGGGAACTGCGACGGTCCGTCTTGTTCGATCCCGGGAGCGGCCGGAACGGATGTATACCGCCATTGTTCGTTTGTGACCGAGTAGAGACCCGCTGCTTCCACTGTCCCGTTCTCGAAATCGATCCGCAGATAGGTTTCCTGCCGCGGGGAGAGAACGCTGTTGATGATCGTCGCAACTGCACCACTCGTGAAACGCACGATCGCCGCCGATACATCCTCCGTCTCAACCTCCCGTATCAGAGTAGGAGCCCGGGCGGAGATTTCGGCCCAGTCACCAAGCAACCAGAGGAGGGTATCCATCAGATGAATTCCGTGTATCACCGTCGGCCCCCCCAGTTCCGTCGACCACTTGCCCCTCCAGGGAACGGCGTAATACGTCTCATCGCGATACCAGAGTGTATTGCACACCGCAACCAGGGGGCGCCCGAACACGCCGTCCTGAATCCTCCGTTTCAGCTCGCGCATTCCACTCCCGAACCGCCACTGAAAAACGGTCGCCGCATACCTGCCGGTCGACTTCTCCGCCGCTTCGATACGGTCCAGTTCAGCCAGGGACCCGCATGCGGGTTTTTCGCAAAGCACCCACGCCCCGGCGTGTAAGGAGGTAATCGTCTGCTGCGTATGCAACCAGGGAGGGGTACAGATGTGGACGACCTCCGGTTGAACGCTGTTCAGCGCCGTCTCGAGGTTATCGAACACACGAGAAACACCGTGACGTTCTGCGAACGCCCGAGCCCGGGAATTATCAACGTCCACAACCGCCGACAGCCGCGGACGGGGAGAAGAACCACGCCCCTCGCGGGTGTTCCCCGTGGCGGAGGCCGCCTGTTCTCCGGTTGTTTCCGAATCAGCGGTGGAATAGAACGCCCCATGGGCATCCGCGATCGCACCGGTACCGACGATGATCGCCCCGCCGGGAGATATCCTGTCGCTCATCCGTCTACCCGGACTGCCTGCTCCTCGGCTTCGAGGGCAAGCTCTGCAACCCGAAACGCGTAGGTCTGATCCATGGCTGTCCGGCTGCCGGACAAGCAGTCGAGAATCAAGGCTCCGAAGAACGGGAACCCGACCTGACCGTGTACGTTCAGATAGTGTTCGCCGGTACCGTCGACGAGGTAGACGTGGTCACTATCGCTGCTTCGAGCGGGGTCGACGTACTTCCGCAGTTCGAGATACCCCTCGGTTCCGGCAACGACCAGACGACCGTCTCCCCAGGTACTCAACCCGTCGGGGGTAAACCAGTCTACCCGGGAATACCCGGTCACGCCGTTGTTACTCATCAGCACGACGTCACCGAAGTCTTCGAGTTCCGGAGCCTCCGGATGCGCCCGGTTTCCGATCGTACTGTGAATGACCCGTCCGTCCGTCGCACCGGCAAAGGCAAGAAACTGCTCGATCTGATGGCTTCCGAGATCGACGAGAATTCCTCCGTAGCGTTCTTTCTCCAGGAACCAGGGTGGTCGCGAAGGAAGGTTGAGACGGTGCGGACCGAGTCCGACAACGTTCAGAACGGTACCGATCGCTCCCGTTGCGACGAGCTCGCCGGCGTACACCGCCGCCTCGTTATGCAAGCGTTCGCTGTAATAGATCGCCCAGATGCGGCCCGTCTCCGCCGTCACCCGGCGTGCCTCATCGAGTTGCTTCCGCGAGGTAAAGGGCGGTTTGTCGCTGAAAAAGTGTTTGCCTCCCTGCAGGGTCGCGACACCGATTTGTGTACGTTCGTTCGGAACGGAAGCGGAGCAGACAAGGCGCACGTCGGGATCGGACAACACATCGTCGAGAGACCGGGCCCGTCGGGTGTCGGGGTACCGACGCAGGTACTCCGCCACTTTTTCGTCGTCCGGTTCGAAGAGTACCGCCGGGTGCCCTCCCGCTTCCACAAGGCCCGCGGTCATCCCGTAGGCGTGACCGTGGTCCAGACCGACAAACGCGAAGGGAAACTCCCCCGGTGAGCACACCGGTCGGGGTTTACTCGAAGGTGCGTAGTTCATACCGCTGATCATTCCGTGTTCTCCATTGTGCTATTTACGCCGTACCGGAGGCGCACCCTGTAGCGCCGGCGACCGTCCCGATCGGGCTCCAGGAGTTCAGCACCTGCGCCGGTGACCGGACGATGTTCCCCCACCGGAAGCACCACCGTCACCTCCCGGTACGGAAGGGGGTAGCCGTCGGTGAGCACGGCAACGGAAAGGTCGATACCCCCTGCCCTCGTTGTCATCGAGACGCGGACCACCGACTCTTCCCCCTGGAGATACCGCAGCGACGCGCCGTCGTCCTCGAACAGATCGAAGTGATTCTCGGCGTCGCCGTCTCCCGGAAACAGCCAGAACTCCCGACGGTCATCCTCGCTGGATCGAATGCGATCCATCGGCGGACCCAACGGCAGGATCATCCCTTCCCGGGCGAGCACGGTCGGTCTCTCAAGGGGGGCGGGAACCGTTACTGTCCGGCCGCCGTCCATCCAGTCGCCGCTGTACAGGTCACACCACCTGGTTCCGGCGGGGAGATACACTCGCCGTTCCCGAGCCCCTTCCGAGAACACCGACGCGACCATCAACCCCCGACCGAGAAGGAATTCAAAGGACTCGTCGACCACTCCCGGATCGTCCGGGAATTCGTACACCAGCGGCCGGATGATCGGTTCACCGGTCCGTTCTGCCTGTACGTACAGGGAATAGAGATACGGCACGAGGCGGTACCGGAGTCGGATCATATCGCGGATGATATCGATCACCTCCGGATACATCCACGGTTCAGTCGCCGACCCGTCGAGTCTCCAGGAATGGATAGAAAAGCGGGGGTGGAAGATCCCGTTCTGTACCCATCGCACCAGAAGCTCGGGAGACGGAACCTCACCCCAGAACCCTCCAACATCGTGCCCGGTATTCGGTTGTCCGGTAATACTGAATCCCAGACCCATCGGGATGTTGTACTTCAGGGTGTCCCAGCCGGTGGAGTTGTCGCCGCTCCAGGTCTGTGCGTACCGCTGAATACCGGGGCATCCGGAACGGGTCAGCACGAAGGGGCGCAAGTCCGGGGTGTACTCCTGTTGACTCTCCCAGGAGGCGCGGGTCATCAACAACGAATGGAGTGGACGAATCTGCGATATCCGGACAGGACGCCCGAAGCCGTCACAGACAACCTCGTCGTCCCAGATCTCGTACTCGTTGTTGTCGTTCCATGTAGCGTCGATACCGTACTCGAGGATGCGGGAACGAACGCGATCCTTCCACCACTGGTATCCTTTCGCAGAGGTGAAGTCGATATAACTTCCCTTGCCGCCCCAGAAATCGGCCAGATGGGGTCCCCCCTCGTCGCCAAGAAACACTCCCGCGGCGGCCGCTTCCTCGTACTCGGGATGATCGATCAGCAAACACGGTTTGATGTTCGCCGCGACCTTCATCTCCGCGGTATGGAACGTCGCGGCAACCGAGTGTGGATCGGGTACGCGGTTGCGATTCCAGACAAATACGTACCGCTTGCCGTCGTCGCTCATCGAGTATCCCGAGGAGAGGTGGAACATGTCGCAGGGGATCTCGTTTCGCCGACACTCGTCGACAAAGTCATCGAGACGAACCGCGGCATCGGGACTATCGGTATACCCCATGCCTGAACCCAGATACCCGAGAGTCCATCTCGGTGGACGCGGGATTCGCCCGATGAGTACCGAGATCCGTTGGACCACATCCCGGATCGAGGGACCGTAGACAAGGTAGTAATCGACATCGCCGTCGCCAGCGTGATAATAGCGGTAGTCGCCGTGGTACGCATCGATCTCTTTGCCCATATCGAACACGGTATCCGAGAGATTGTCGTAGATCAGGGCGTAGGCGATACCGGAGTCAGGATTGAAGGTGATATAGATCGGCCAGTGTTTATACAACGGGTCTCCGTTCACCGCCGAATAACCAAGAGCATCGAGGTTGTGCATTCGCATACGCACGCCGCGCTTATTCAGAGGGCCCGCCCGCTCTCCGAATCCGTAGTACGCCTCTCCGGCAACTCGTTGCATGTAATGAAACACTGCGGTCCCGCTTGCATCGAAGGTGTAGGCGCGCCCCGGAAGATCCGCCGCAAACCGGTTTCCCTCACCGTCGTACCAGGTAATCGCTCCATCGATACGTGAAACGCGGACACGGATCGGGCCGATCCCGGCCGCTGCCGATTCCTCATCGATACTCGAATCAACGGCGGGACAAGAGAACGTCGAGAAATCGTCTCTCAATCTGCCCTCTCGGGGTATCGACGCGGCTGCCTCTGCCGTTCCGCCTCCCACCATCCAGGTTCGGTCCAACCGAGGAACCCCGTCCGGACGAAACGTGACCCGACAGAGCCAATCCTCGAGAAACGAGACCTCCAGTACGTGTTCCTCCGCGTTATGCATCCGGACGCCTCGATCGGTCCTGGTTACTGAAACAAACGGTCCCGGTTGCCTCACTCTCACAACCTGCTCTCCTTTTTACTGTCTTCGGTACCGACGTGAACCGAAACGTACATATGGGTTTCACTGAGTGGCTGGGGCGTACCGTCCACAAGAAACGGCCCGACCCGCCGGAGTTCCAGAGCTGATCCGCTCGGATCGTTGCATCTGACGCCCGTGTCTATCTGACGGGGAGGTTTCTCACGAAGCGTCCGGGTGAACGCCTTGAAGGACCCGTCCTCTTCTTCGCAGCCAACCTGGCAGATCCAGATCCGGCCTCCGGTCGTCAACAATTCTCGCCCTGCCCCGGGGCCGGCATCCGCGGGCCTCACGTCACCGTCACTCCACAGCGCAACGTACCCCGAACCTGCCCGCCCGAACGCCCACTGTCGATCCAGAGACCACTCGTCGAACACGTGGAAGGGGAAATGAGCGTGGGTATACCCCAGTCCCACCGTCGAAACAACGTCGTACAGTGCGATAACCGTTCGTCCGTACATACGCACCCGGGGCAATCGCACGGAACCCGCCCAGAAGTTGGGCCGGGCGTGACCTGTTTCGGTGGTATTTGCGGGGTAGTTTGTGAAGACGAGGGCATCCCGTCCGAGAGTGGCCTGCCACAGGTGCTCCTGGATGCCCGGTTCGCCCGGTCGCTGGTCGAGCGCGGCGGAGAGCATGTAATGCGCGGTTCGCCGCGTGAGGGTGTGGACTTCCCATGAATCGTCCCGGAGATCGGAGTCAAAACGATAACGACCACAGGAACGGACGTGTACTTCCCGGATTCCCCTCAGATCGGTCGCCGCGGTCACCGCGTCCCGGGGGGCACGGTAGTTGCGGGACAACGCGAACAGGAGGGTTGCCCAATGCTCCCCTTCGAAACCACCGGTACCCCAGGCGATTCGTTGCAGCCCTGAGGTTCCGTCGAACCGCGCAGATTTGAGTGAGTCTACGTAACACCGGCCGTGGCTTGATCCATGTACTCCTCGCCAGCTTTGAAGGGCAACCATCTGAAACAGTTTGTCCAGAAGAGCCCGCGCGGAGTCGACCAGTTCCTCCTCAAGAGAGAACTCCACAATCGCCAGTAGCGCGTAAGCGTCCATCGCGAGGTACGCGCTGGAGTCCCACTCCGAAAAGCCGCCGGCTTGTCGTGGGCGTATCCATGCGAGGAGCCTGTCCCGGGCGACAGACATGAGACGTCGTCCGGTCATCTCTCCGGCGGCGAAGAGAGACTCCGGAAAACGCCGGCCCGAAAGGTACGCGGCGGTATGGAAGATGAGTTGGTGATTCTCGGTAAAAAAACACATCGCATCGATCCCGGGTTCGTCGATCCAGTACTTGAAACCGGTCAGAGAGTCTTCGATGCGTTTCCGATCAGGAGGCGCAAGACACGGTCGGGTATCATCAAGATGCAGAATGATATGCAGGTATACCGCGTAGAAGTCGGCGCAGTCGAATCGTCTCTCGAGATGGGTACACGCGGCATCGATCGCCGCGGAGGCGATATGGTCGGTCCGGCCGAGGACGAGATCAGCTACGGCGGCGGCGGGCGAGTCCCGCCGGGAGGAGAGCGCTTCCAGCGCCTCCCGGGCACGTTCATCCCTCGTACCGTACGGTTCGGTCCGGAAATCGGATTCGACGTGATCATGGACCCCGATGATACCTCGGGGAGTGGCGATCAGTCGGTGATCCTCCGGCGCCAATGATGGGAGCACCCGCTCGCGGATCATTTCCTCCGCGGACTCTTCCTGGACTTCACCGCAGTCGGAAGCAAAAATGGCAACCTCCCGGCCGTGGTCGGTTGCAATTCCGGTTACCCGCAATCCCAGGGTCAACCGCGCCTCCCGCCACACCAGCATGTCGCCGCAGATACTTACCGTGTGACGTCCCGCATCGAGATGAAACCGGTGATCAACGGAAAACGGTTCTACATACCCGAACCTCAGATCTGCACCGACGAGTTCGTCGTCAACCCGTAACGCCGTCGGACCGACAGCGGGTATACCGACCGAGATGGAGACGGGCCGATCCACTTCTATCTCCGTAGAGATCCATGCCCGAAGCAGAACAGGCGCGAAGGAAAACAGGCCGAAATCGAGAACACCCTGCGAATCCGCGACTACCGGATACGATCCGTCGGCAGGCGGCCAGGCGCCTTCGATCGGTGCCACCGGCGACGCCACGACCGCAGGAAGGCGGGCGTAGATCCGACGTTTATGATCCAGCGACTGGACGACATTTGACAGGTACGCCCGTCCGAGGGGGCCATAGGCCCAGCCCTCAGCATCAAGGACGGTCTCGAGATCGGTCAGCGGTGTCGCCGTCGGGCCAACGGCACGCCAGGCACGGACGATACCGTCCGCACCGATCACGGTCATCCCGGTGTTCGCCATACTGTCCTTAGCCTTTCAGCCCCGTCGATGCGATGCCCCGAACGAGGTACCGTTGCATGAAGGCAAAGACGAGAACGATCGGTACGATACTCAGGACCGTCATCGACAGTACGTAGTTCCAGTCCGTGACCAGCTCTCCGCGAAAGCGCGCGAGTGCAAGCTGCAGGGTAAACAGGCGCTCGCGACTGATAACGATAAGGGGCCAGAGAAAGTCGTTCCAGCGCCACATCACGGAGAATACGGTAAGGACCGCAAGGGCCGGCGCGGACAAGGGCAGCATGATACGTGCGTAGATATGAACGTGCCCGGCCCCATCTATCTTGGCTGCATCGATCAGCTCGTCGGAGATCGTCAGCATGTACTGCCGGAGAATAAAGACCCCTGTCGGAGTCGCAGAGGGCGGGATGATAATACCCGCAAGGGTATTCGCCATCCCGAGGCGGGCGATCATGAGATACACCGGGAGCATGATCACCCGTACCGGAACCATCAACGTTGCAAGCATCAGGATAAAGATCACGTTTCGTCCGGGAAATTCGTATTTACTCAGTGCGAACGCCGCCATTGAGTTGATGAAAAGAGTCAACACGGTAGCGGTGGCGGTGACGAATACACTGTTCCACAGATACCGAAGAAACGGAAACTGCTTGATCGCTTCCGTGTAGTTCGTGATTATCCACTCTTCCGGCAAGAACGTCGGCGGAGATCGATAGATCTCGGAGAGCCCCTTGAACGACGACAGGATAATCCACAAGACCGGAATGAACATGACCACGGACCCGACGATCAGAAGAAGGTATATGAATGCGGAGCTTACAGGAGACTCATTGCGTGACATCGTCAAATCGCCTCCTTGCGTCTGCCGAGAACGTATTGAAGGATCGTAAGGTTCAGGATTATTACGAACAGTACCAGCGACGCTGCAGCAGCACGACCAAACTGATCAAGCTCGAACGCGGCGCGATAGATGTACTGCACAACCATCATTGTGGCGGTTCCCGGACCGCCACCGGTCAGAATATAGACGTGATCGAAGATCTCGAAGGCACGGATCATCGCGAGGATCGTCACCGTTGCGATGGACGAAGACAGCAGCGGCAACGTGATATAGCGGAAATCCTGAAACCTCGATGACCCGTCTACTTTCGCAGCCTCATAGAGGCTTGCGGGAATAGCTTGCAGTCCTGCCAGAATAATCAGGGTGAAAAACCCGACGGTTGCCCACACATGAACGATTACCGCCCACGTTCGCGCAAGGTTGGGACGGAGCAGCCATGGACGCCCCTCGCCGCCAAGGGCGATCAGTACCGCGTTGAGCACGCCGAACTGGTTATGAAGAATCCATTGCCACACAAGAGCCACAACCACCGGTGACAGGAGAACCGGGAAGAAGAAGGCACTCCGAAAGAATCCGCGGCCCCGGACAGCCTGGTTCAACAGTACGCCAAGAAGAACCGAGAGTACGAGGATCAGACCAACATCAGCTACGACAAATACCGCTAGATTTCGTAGCGCCCGGGGAAACAGGTCATCCACCGTCAGGATATGCACGAAGTTACCGAGCCCCACAAATTCCCGCTCCCGAAACGGCGAGGTACGGAAAAGACTGAGATAAAAGTTCGACAGCGCCGGGATTACAATAAAGACGACAAAGATAACAAGATTGGGAAGCAGGAATAGGTATGGCGCTAACGATATGTTCCGTCGCGATGCTGCCTTCACCCGTTCACCTCCTGAAAAGCAGACGTTAATTGGCCATTGAACGGACCGATAGGATGCGGGACGCCCGAAGGCGTCCCCCAAACCATAGAGATACCGCAGGAAGGAAGGTATGCTACTGCATCACCTCTTCGGCTTCCCGTTGCATCAGTTCCATCGCTTCTTCGACGTCGATCTCGCCGGTGATCGCCTGGGTCACCCGGTCTCGAACAACGTTGGCAACAGGGCCGAAGCTCTTGTGATAGTTGTCGACGTACGCCGAAGACGGCAGTTTCGCAAGACCACCGAGAAAGGTGTTCATCACATCGCTTCGAACGGGATAGTCAACACCTTCTTCGAGAAGGTCTTTGCGAGCGGGGAGAAACATCGCCTCTGAAACGAACCGCTCAACGCTTTCGCGACTTGCAAGGAATTCAACCAGATCTGCAACCGCTTTGGGTTGCTCGGTACCGGCCAGGGCCATTACATACTTACCACCCGGCATGCCGCCACTCTGGCGATTTACACCGTTCGGGATAGCGGCCCATTCGAAAGAGTCTCCGATCGTGTCGGCGAACTGCGCGACCTGCCAGTTCCCGCTGATATACATGACCAGCTGCCCGTTCACGAACTGCTGGTTCGCTCCCACGTAGCCGCTTCCACCGGCCCAGATATCGAGGGGCATCACGCCACGATCGTGCATCTCGATGAACTGTCGAAGTGCTTCCTGCGTCTCGGAAGCGTCAAGATTCAGATCTTTTCCGTCCTCGGTAAAGAAGCTTCCGCCGTATGACTGAATTATCCCGTCAAGGCGATGTCCGCTTCGGTCTGCTGCGACTGCGTAGGGAACACCGGTCGCCTGTTGTACATCGTGAGCCAGGTTGAACCACGTTTCCCATGAAACCTCATCCTCGGGAATATCTACTCCCGCTTCTTCGAAGAGGGAAACGTTGATAAACGGTCCGTTCATCGTCATATCGTGAGGGAATCCGTACACTTCGCCGTTCGGACCGGTGATAAGGCCTATCGGATCATCGAGGAATTCATCGGCGAAACCGTCACCCACATACGGACGAAGATCGAGTCCGAATTCGTAGAAACGGTACGGCTCGGTAACGCGCACCAGATCGGGGGCCTCACCCGCCGTCGCCTGGGTCTGCAGCAGTTGGTTGAGCTCCGCATAGGGCACGATCGAAAAATCGACCTCGATATCGGGATTCTGTTCTTCGTATTCCGCAACCAGTCCCTCGATGGCAGGCTTGTCCGGTCCGTCGGTGAACCACACAAACCGTATCGTTGTCGCTTCGGCCTCCCCTTCCTCGGCCTGGCCGGACGCCATCAGCGTCATCGGGACCACCAACATCGCGATTACCATCATCCAGGTGAGTCTTCGCATGTCTTACCTCCTTGCATGCTCATTGCATCGTGATTCGAACGAATCAATTTGTTCGATCGTTCTATTCAACGCTACCACCGGAATTTGCAGTTGTCAACGATTTGTTTTATTCTATTTCTCCAATTTTTAGTTGACGGACGCGTAGATTCGGACGTAATGTGATCGTGAGAGGGTATTTATGAACCATAAGGTGCTCGTTTTTCCGGCAGTCGACACGGTATCGTTCGAGAATCGTTCGATACCTCGATGCAAACCGGGAGAGTGTCTTGTCCGTAACCGTTACACGATGATCAGCCCGGGGACCGAGCTCGCGCTACTGAACGGGACCCATGTCGGCTTTTCGGACCCGGAGATTCCGTGGGCGCGGTACCCGATCGAGCCGGGGTACGCAGCCGTCGGAGAGGTTGCGGAAAGCGCTTCGGATTCCGGCCCTGAGCCGGGGAGATCGGTGTTGTATTACGGACCTCACGCCGAGTTCGGTGTCCTGCAACCGGACAAAATGGTCTGGACCGCCGTACCGGAGCCTCCGGACTCGGGCAGGAGCATTCTCAGATACCTCCCGGTGCGATTCGCACAGATCGCACTGACCGCGGTCCTCGCACGGGCGTGGAAGAGTCGCCACGTCCTTGTGTACGGCGCGGGGATCGTGGGAAACCTCTGCGCCCAACTGTTTACACATGTGTCAGGGGTCGAGGCGGCAGGTGTGGTCGACCCCCTTGATTCCCGGCGTTCCATCGCCGGAGAGTGCGGACTGACCAGTACGCTAGCACCCGACGAGGTAGCTTCATGGGTGAGGGATACGACCGGAGGCGCCGGTCCGGATACGATCGTCGAAGCCACGGGGGTACCCCGGGTTGTTGCGGAGTCGGTAGAACGAGTCGCCCCGAGAGGGCAGGTCCTTCTCCTTGGATCCACCCGAGGCACCGTCGAACTGAACGCCTACAAGCACATTCATCGAAAACTTGTCGCCCTTATCGGAAGCCATGAAAGTCTTCTGCCGGAACGAGGTACCGGCGATCATCTTCGCTTCGTCTCCGATGTACCGCAGTGGCTGCGCGCGGTGTCCCGGCAGGAAGCTCTCGAACACCTGGTTGCAGCGGTTTCGTCGGGTACGATCCGCACGGAACCGTTCGTTCAGGAAGTGATATCAACCGGAGCTGTCCGGGATGCGTATATGGAGCTTCGAGACCACCCGAACGAACACCTCGGAATGGTTATCGACTGGCACGATTCGTGAACCCGACGCCGGACCGCCGGAAACTTGACGACGCATCGAACGAACGCTATGCTGATCGTTCGAAGGAGCACCAATGGCCTCACTATCGGAGATCGCGCGCCATGCGCAGGTCTCGAAGAGTACGGTATCACTGGTTTTAAACAACCGTCCCCACGTCTCCGAAGAGATGCGGGATCGGGTGCTGCGGGCCGCCACGGAACTCGACGCATACGGAGAACGGCATCCCTCCCGGCCGCCGCGGAATCCCAACGTCCTTCTGATACATCCCTTGAGTATGGGGTCGCAGCAGGTCTTCCGGGAGCTTTTGCAGGGAGTGCGGGCGGCGGTTGTAGAAGAAGGTAACGGACAACTCACCCCGGCGGTCCACGCCCCGCCCCTCCGGCCGGACCACGCCACAAGCGCCCTCCTCCACGACCCGTTTCTGAGGCCCGACGGAGTTATCGTCATGGGCGCTGAGGAACACGATCCGATTATCGCTGAAGCGCAGCAGGAGGGTCTCCCCTGTGTGCTTCTCGCCCGGCAGCACGCCCCTGAAGGGACCAGTACCGTGGGGATGGATAACGCCGCCGGGGCACGGATCGGTGTCGAGCATCTCCTCGCCCAGGGCCACACCCGGATCGCTCTTCTTGGCGGTGACCCCGAATTTGACTACACCGAGCTTCGCATCGCCGGGTACCGTCAGGCGATGGAGTCATCCGGACTCGATACGGAGATCTATCTCGGCAGCGGCGAGACGGCGACGCGATCACTCATTGAAGTGGGTCGTAACGATGGAACCTTCCCGACGGCGATCTTTTATATCAACGATGAGCACGCTGCGCAGGGCCTCCCGGTACTCGCCGCTCACGGACTGCGTGTACCGACGGATATCTCCGTGATCGGGTTCGACGATACCGATAACGCCACGCAGTGCAACCCGCCCCTGACCTCGGTCCGGGTACCGCGCTTTCTCATCGGCAAACTGGCAGGGCGCACGATCCTTGATCACATTCGCTATCCGGAACTGGAACGCGTCTCCGTGCTCCTCCGGACGGAGTTGATCAAACGAGATTCCGTTGTACCCGCCGTTCAGAGGTGACTGGGAAGGGCGACTCCCGGGCATTCCGGCTGTAATGCGTTACGGTGAGGAACGTTGACACTCGAGGCAGAGCGGAAGGTGGTCCGAGGCGCGTCGCGCCCTGCGGTTTCGGTGTACCCAGGTTTTTTCCCGATTCAGGTGGTGGGAAAGCCATATCCGGTCAAGGGGAATAACCGGAAAGCGGGAGGGAAAGGTCCGCCGCGGCAGGTGCCTCGAAAAGGTGCGGTCCAGTTGCCGAAGAAACGGGTTGGGCTTTCGCCACTCGTTGAGGTCTCCCATCAGAACAATCGGCTCCCCCGTCACGCGGATGTGTTCGTCGATCGCATCGAGAAGAATCCGGGCTTGCCCCGGTCGCGCCCATCCCTCGACGGCGAGATGCGTCACGATGACCCAGACAGGCCCTTCCGGAAGGCGTATTCGGGCGAAGATCGCCCGTCGCGCCTCCACCGTTCGCCCCCTGTCGGGGGCCTCCGCGTCGTCGAGGCTCAGATCCAGATGGTCAAGAACCTCGTGGCGCGTCACCAGAGCGTTCCCGTAGCTTCCACGGTGATCGGTCAGCGTCTTGAGGAAGAGGACGTGCGCTTCGGGAAACTCCTCGTGGATCACACTGATCACATCGTCCCGGTGGTCGGTATAGCGCCACACCTCCTGCAAGCCGACGATCGAAGGCGATATCTCCCGCAACACTCGTACGATTCTGCGCGGATCGTACCGTCGATCGGTACCGACGGCCCCGTGGATGTTGTACGTCACGATTCGTTCCATTACTCGTCCGAGTCCGTATCGCCCCACCCGGCAACGCGGCGTACGATGAATATCAACCCTCGAACCGCCGCGAAATAGGCCACCAGGAACAGAACGAACCAGATCGTATTCATCAATCCCGGATCGGAAAAGACGTTGCGGATCACCTCTCCGAAGACGGAAAACGCGATGATTCCCGGGAAAAGCCCGATCGCCGAACCGGCGAGGAACTGCCCCGGCGAGAACCCGAGCAACCCCGTTACGAGGTTCACCACAAGAAACGGTCCCGACGGGACGATCCGGGAGATCGCAACCGCCCAGAGTCCGTAGGGTTTGATCCGATTGAGCTGCTCCTTGACCCGCCGGACCGCCTGATACCGGTCGGGCCAGGGGTTGTTGTGCAGGGCGAGACCGATACCGTAGAAGAGGGCCGCACCGGTGAAGATTCCCAGCGTGGAGTATACGATGCCGAGAAGCGGTCCGTGGAGGGCTGAGAAAAAAACAACGGGCACTACGATCGTCACAAAGACGATCATCGTTATCCAGAAGGATGCGACCGTGAGAAGCACACCCGCCACCGGGTGCTCGTCGTTGATCTGTTCCACCATCCCGAGAAATGCGTGGATGTCAAAATCGGTCCGCGCCGCGTAAAAGAGCGCCGCGATCGCCAGGATCCCCAGGATAGAGATGATCCAGACCCGTCGGGTTCGGCTGATGATCCGCAACGGATTTGACCGCGCGATCCGTTGCAGAACCGTCTCCTGCGGAGGCGGCTCCTTCATGTCGAAGCGCTCGATCACCGTTGGCGGAAGAACCTTCGGGGCATCGGTGATGACCTGAGCTCGTCCGTCCTGCAGCCCCGGCCAATCCTGCACCCGTTCACGCAACGCGGACAGCCGGGATCCGCTATGTCCGGAGACGAGGGTCTCCCACTCTTCGATCTCCATCCCCGCGTGGTGCGCCAGAAGGCGGTCATCCCAGGCGGGTCGATCGTCGACGGTCCGTTCATCGGTCCTGGTGCTGGTTCCGTTGCCGGTTTCGTCGTCGGCCTCTCCGTCTGTCCCTCCGTCGGTCCTGCCGCTCTTCCCGCCGGCGGCACCTGCCCCGAGAATCGTGACGTTCAACTCGGCGTCAAGACTGAATGAGCGTCGACTGATGTTTGCCGACCCGAGGGTCACGAGAGAACCGTCGATTACCATCGTCTTCGAATGAACCTTCACCGCCCCGGTTCCGGTGACGCCGTCGACGGCGACAGGAAAAAAGATGCCCAGACGGTCGTATCGGTCATTCTCCAGGAGCTGCGACAGCCGTAACGCTGAGTTCGCACCCATCGTCACCCGACCAAGCGTGTCGGGAAGCTCCCGGGAGATAAGGATAATGATCTCGGGCCCCTCGGGTTCGTGCAGACGGGAGATCACCGTTTCGGTTATCTCGTCGCTACTGAAGTACTGATTCTCGATATAGATCCGTCGCTCCGCCGCATTCAGGAGATCACGATAGAGATGAGCGATCTGATGTACGTCGTCCCCGTCGTGTTCCGGATACGACCTCGTTCGCGACAAGGCAACCTCCGCGTCGTACAGATCCACCGGAACCTCCGACGGCCAGAGGTCGGTATCGACGGGGTCCCAATCGTCATCGACAAGACGGTCCCTGATCGCGATCTCGAACAGGTCCCGGACGACCGGCCCGGTAAGCATGAGCTGCGTATCGTGGTACGCCACGTACCGCTCCCCGTCGGGGTTGATCCTGCGAAGATCATCGCCAATGTGATCCTCCGTATCCCACCGGTTGTGAGAGAGGTCGATCCCGCCGATCCAGGCGATCGCGTCGTCGATGATCACGAATTTTTCGTGCCGGGCGGAGAATGCCGATGTCGAGGTGACCCTGACCAGCTCGAGGTTCTCGAGGGTCTGCGCCTGTTCCTGAAACCACGATGTAATGTGTTGATCCGCCCCGAACACCGCCGGCGCGCGCCAGATGCGAAGCTGGATCCGTAGCTCCGGGTTCTGCCGGGCGCGCTGAACCAGAAGTTCCCCGAGGGAACAGCCGGAAGGTTCGATATCGAGGGATTCGGCGTTGTCACGAACAAGAACGATCCGATCGTCGAAACTCCAGCCGACCACCAGAATGCGTCGCTTTGCCGCCGTGATCGCCCGATCCAGGAGTCTAAAATACTCCTCACTGGAGGAAATGAGAGCGAGACGCCCCGCGCGAGTGCGGCTGGTGTAGTGAGTTCCCTCGTACAGCTCCAGATGTTTCATGTGCCTTACAACTTACTCATCGTTGGACCGGAACGTCGAGAATACGGTCATTCCCCGCACACATCCGCATCCACCCACGCACCTGTCTCCACCGACAAGAGGTGCACAAAACCGGCGCGGTACGGTAATCTGTCGCTATGGTAAAGCATATCGTCATGTGGAACGTGGTGGAGAACCACGAGGGACAGGGAAAGCAGGAGATTCTGAAGGAGCTGAAACGGCGGATCGAAGCGCTGAAGGATGTCGTACCGCAGGTACGGGAGATCGAGGTTGGTATCGATTTTAACGGATCCGACGCCGCCTACGATCTCGTCCTCTACTCGGTCTTTGATGATCGCAGCGCTCTCGACGATTACCAGGTACACCCCGCTCACGAAAAAGTAAAATCCTACGTCGCCACCGTTGCCACCGCCCGGGCAGTCGTGGACTACGAGATCTGAAAACGGTGGGCTCGGTGAGGGCGGTGGTGGAGATCGACGAAGAGACGGTTGAACCGGAAGGGTAACGCACCGGGTGACGCCGAACAGTATACGCGCCGGGCCTCCCTCGACCCTCGGGTTCGAATACCTGAAGCACGGGAGGATCCGGTGAAATTTCGTTGCGTCCCGGAGGAACAAATGTTAGATTTCCGTTAGTATGAAAATGAAGGATACACCCGGTTTGTACTTCGGATCGAAGGCGAAAGACCTCGAGGTCAAGATCGACCGGTACGTAAGCATCGTGGAACAGAGCGCGTTGATGCTGGAAGACGCGGTGCGTAAGTACGTGCAGGAGAAGGGCGAGCTGTTCGAAGCGAAGCTTGCGGAGATAGAAGAGATCGAGGAAGAGGCGGACAAGTTGCGGCGGGAGATCAAACACCGCCTCTACTCGGACATGCTGATTCCCGATGCACGGGGAGACGTGCTGGCGCTTCTCGAGACGCTGGACGATGTGGTTGACGAGGCGAAGGACGTCGCGATTCACTTCAGCATCGAGAAACCCGATATCTATCCCTTCGTACGAGACGATTTCGTAGAGCTGAGTGAGACGTGTTCCAAGGCGGTTACCGAGGTGTGCGCGGCGGTACGGGCGTTCTTCCGCGACTTCTATCGCGTCAACGAACACGTCGACAAGGTGTACTACTGGGAACACGAGGCGGACGCGATCGAAGAGCGCCTGAAGCGGGCGACCTTCGCCTCGGATGAGATCGAGAAGTTCAGCAAGAAGGTGCACCTGCGGTTTTTTGCGGAGCAGATCTCCCGGATCGCCGACGACGCCGAAGCGGTCGCGGATCGCCTCTCGGTGTACGCGATCAAGCGGCAGATTTAGGGGACCGGACAGATGGATGCAGCGGGACTGCTCTTTCTTTCCAGCGGGCTGTATATGGGGTGGTCCCTCGGTGCCAACGATGCAGCCAATATCTTCGGGACCGCCGTCGGCACCCGGATGGTCCGGTTCCGGACCGCGGCAGTGATCTGCGCGGTGTTCATCACCCTCGGCGCGGTATACAGCGGGTCCGGCACCGCTCAGAGCCTGGGGTCACTGGGGGCGGTGAACGCCCTTGCCGGGTCCTTTGTGGTCTCCCTGAGCGCCGCCGCGACGGTGATGTGGATGACCCGCGCCGGACTTCCCGTCTCGACGACACAGGCGATCGTCGGTGGCATCATCGGATGGAACCTCTTCTCAGGAAATGCAACAGACGGGGCGGTTCTTTCGAAGATCGTCCTCACCTGGGTCTACGGCCCGATCCTCGGCAGCGGCATCGCATTCCTCCTCTTTCAGATCGTTCGGGCGATCCTGATGCGTCTGAAAATCCATCTGATAATGCTGGACCGGTATACACGAATCGCCCTCGTTCTTGCCGGAGCTTTCGGGGCCTACAGCCTCGGCGCGAATAATATGGCGAACGTGGTGGGGGTGTTCGTCGAGTCTTCGCCGTTCACTACCTTCTCGATCGGCCCCGTGGCAATCACCGGAACACAGCAGCTCTTTGCTCTCGGCGGGATCGCCGCGTCCGTCGGGGTGGCAACCTACTCGGGGAAAGTGATGCATACGATGGGTTCGGAGCTGTACAAGCTCTCACCGGTAGCTGCGTTCGTGGTGATCGCCTCGACGGCAACGGTGCTTTTTCTCTTTGCATCGGAGGGGCTGAAGGCCTGGCTCGACGGGATGGGGTTGCCGTCGTTTCCCCTGGTACCGGTGTCGCAGAGCCAGGCGGCGGTGGGATCGGTGATCGGTATCAGTCTCGCCCGGGGCGGCCGGAATCTTAACCTGATAGTACTGCGGAACATCCTGTTCGGGTGGATTGCCACTCCCGTGGTCGCCGCGATCCTCTCGTATACGGGGCTGTTCTTTATGCAGAACGTCTTTGCCCAGACGGTGTACCGGTAACAGGTCCGCCGCTGCGGCAGTGGTGTCGCGACGGTTCAGATGCGTGCAAGGAACCGTTCCACCGTTGCGACGGTGGGCATCGCGCCCTGAGCGCCTTTCCCGGTCACGCTGATCGCCGCGACGGCAGAGGCGGTCCGGATCGCGTCTTCGCCGCGTTTCCCGTCACCAAGGGCCCAGGCGAGGCCGGCGTTGAAGGAGTCCCCCGCGGCGGTGGTATCCACCGCCTCGACGACGAACCCGGGTACGAGGACCGGTGTCGGATCGGTCTGCGAGAGGTACCAGGCACCACGGGCCCCCGCCTTGATCACGACGTGCTCGACTCCCGTCGCCGCCAGCGCCCTGGCGGCGCGGGTAAGGCCGTCGTCGGAGGCGGTGTCGATGCCGGTGATAACGGAGGCTTCGTGCTCGTTCGGGGTCAACCAGGAGACCCGGGACAGGAGCTCCCCGGAAAGGGTGTCCGCCGGTGCCGGATCGAGGATCACCACCGCCCCTGCCCGGCGGGCTATATCGGCGACGTACTCAACGGTTTCCATCGGGATCTCCAGCTGCAGAAGAACGGCGTCCCCCGCCTGGATACCGGACAGCGCATCCTTGACGTGATCGATCGACATCGTACCGTTCGCACCGGCAACGATCACGATCCGGTTGTCTCCGGAGGGCGCGACCTCGATCAGGGCGGTCCCCGTCGGCTCATCGGTGTCGGTATGCACGAGTGAGACGTCTGCACCGGCATGGTCGAGCTCGTGCCGGTACCGCGTCCCGAACTGGTCGTCTCCTACCCGTCCGACCATACGGGGCCGGCATCCGAGGCGTGCGAGGGCCATGCACTGGTTGCCCCCCTTCCCGCCCAGGTAGGTGCCGAAGGTAGTCCCCCGAACCGTCTCACCTGGTGCGGGAAAGCGGGATACATCGACTACGAGGTCTACGTTGAGACTGCCCACAACCCAATGGCGCATTCCGCCCTCCTCGTTCCGTTCCTGCGATGCCCGCGGCGGCGAAGGGTTAAATGATAAACGTCAGAATGAGGATCGCCGCCAGTACGTAGGTCGCGATGCTCACATCCTTCGCTTTTCCGCTGAGGGTTTTAACGATCGCGTAGGAGACGAGGCCCCATACAATTCCTTCGGCAATACTGTACGCGAAGGGCATCATCACCATCGTCAGAAACGCGGGAACCGCCTCGGTAATGTCGGTAAAATCGATCTCCCGTACCGGGCTCAGCATGAACACCCCGACGAGGATCAGCGCCGGAGCGGTCGCCGCACCGGGCACGATCAGGAACAGGGGGCTAAGAAAGAGGGCGAGCAGGAAGAGACCGGAGGTCACCAGCGAGGTCAACCCGGTTCGACCACCCTCTTCGACGCCGGCGGCGCTCTCGACGTAGGTCGTAACCGTCGACGTGCCGAGGATCGCGCCGACGGTGGTTCCCACCGCGTCGGCGAGAAGCGCCTGCTTGGCACGGGGGATCTTGCCGTCGGCGGTCATCATTCCTGCTTTCGTTGAAACACCGACCAGAGTCCCTACGGTGTCAAAGATGTCGACAAAGAGGAACGTGAAGAGAACGATCGCCATGTCCAGGGTGAACACCTGAGAGAAATCGAACTGGAAGAAGATCGGTGCGAGGGACGGCGGAGCGGAGACGAGGCGGAACCCCTCGATGTTGGTGACACCTATCGGGATCCCGATAACGGTGGTGATGAGGATACCCCAGAGGAGTGCTCCGGTCACTTTGAACGCGAGCATGACAACGGTTAGGACCAGACCGACGACTGCCAGGAGCGCAACGGGGTCGCCGAGTGATCCGAGGCCCACGAGGGTCGCGTCGCTGTTGACAATAATACCCGCGTTCTGCATCCCGATAAACGCGATAAACAGCCCGATACCGACGGAGATCGCCCGTTTGATATTGGCGGGGATCAGATCGATGATCGCTTCCCGAATGTTAAAAAAGGAGAGGACGAGGAAGATGATCCCTTCGAGGAACACCGCGGTAAGGGCAAACTGCCAGGAGTACCCCATTCCCTGAACGACGGCAAAGGCGAAGAACGCGTTGAGCCCCATGCCGGGAGCAAGGGCGAAGGGAAGTTTGGCGACGAGGGCCATGAAGAGGGTACCTACCAGGGACGCCAGTGCGGTCGCGGTGAAAAGCGAATCGGCAGGCATTCCCGTCGCGGACAGTATGCTCGGATTGACGGCGAGGATGTACGCCATCGTGAGGAACGTCGTGATCCCCGCAATCACTTCGACCCGGACGGTCGTGCCGTGCTCTTTCAGTTGAAAATAGTTCTCCATTCCCTACCCCCTGTGGTATCCGCTGTTGAGATGGCGGTACTCTAAACCAAGAGGGCATATTCCGGCAACGCTTTGGCGGTCAAATGTCCACGGAAAAAACGACGAGTCGAAACGATGTAATCCGGGCGCCGCCGTACACCCGCCGTCGCGGGATCGGAGGAAACGGCGGCGCACCCGGTCACCCCCCGAAACACCAGGATCGGTACCACCCCTCCCGCGATGACCGATCGCTTAAAACCGACAGTTTGCATGACCGGTATAACCTGCTGTTCCCGTACTCCAGGGGCAAATCTACCGGTGTATACAGACGAAGATATAGAAGAAGATTACCCGTCCCCGCACCGGCAGTACCCCCGTCAGGGAGCGGAGCGGCTCGTCGAGAAGCGGTTCCGGACGAAGGATCTGATCCAGGGCGCGATGCACCCGACGGGTTTCCGTCGGCGGATCCCCGATCAGCAGATGCTCTGTCGCCGCGGTAAGGCGCTCCGCCGTCTCGCCGGTCACGTGTTCCGCGATGAGGGCGATCACTTCGTCACAGAGTGCTTTACGCTGCGAGGGTGTCCGGTCCCGGATAAACCCGGAGTAGAAAGGATAAAACGAGTGAAATATTCCCTGGATGTGCGCGGCGGCGAAGAGTATCTCGTCGACGACGTAATCCGGGAGACGCCGCCTGCCGAGCTGTTCCAGAAGTGGAGGCAGTTCATCGGGCCCCCCGGCGGTCTGAATCGCCACCGCTACGTGCAGGAGGAACCGCGGAGAATCCTCTGCGGCGAGCTGCTCCCGCAATACCGGTAGCGCCGCTGTTCCGGCGAGGCGCGCGAGGGCTACGACCGCCCGCTCCGCGAGGAGGCGGTCTTCAGAGTAGACCGCCTGCCGAACCGGCTCGATCGCGTCGGGGCCGCCCCGCAGCCCGAGGATACGGACCGCCATGAACGCAGTGGTGTGGAGCGCCGAGGTCAGGTGTTGTACCAGCGCCCATTCGACCTCGGGGGTGTACGGGAGGGTCGACAACGCCTCCAGCGCTTCCTGCCGGATCGCGTACGACGGTGACTCGAGGCGTTCGAGGACCTCTCCCAACGCCCGGGGGGAGTGGGAGTGGGCGAGGGTACGGAGGGCGGTCTGTTCCTCTTCCACCCCACGGGTTCGGCTGAGACGATTGAGCAGTCCGACGGTACGAAGATCCCGGGGAGAGAAGATCACCTCCATCGTTCCGCGGAACGTCTCTGCTCCCAGAGAGGGAAGTCCCCTGGCGCGAATACAGGCGACAGCGGCGATTCCGGCGACGACAAGAAAGAACAGTCGAAACGCCGGCGCCGGGGCCATGACGGTGCTCAGGGCGTCAAGAACGAAACCACCGCTGAAAGAACCGACGAGTCCACCGCTTCCGAGGGTCAGATAGAAGATGATCCCGAGGTTGAGACGATCGTCCTTGCTGGTCATCCCGAAGAAATACGCCTGAAAACTGTTTTCCATTCCGGTATAACCGAGGGTTGCAGCGAAGAAAAGAACACCCATCGCGACAACGAGGGCGAAACCACCGGCGACGGGAAGAACCACCGCAAGAATGAGGCTTGCGATGTAGGTGACGAGGGAAAAGAGTATCAGCGGACGCGCCCCGAGGCGGTCGAGGAGGATACTCCCCAGGTACCCGGAGAGGAAGTTCCCGACGCTACCGATCGTCACCATGAGAAAGGCGAGGCGATCGGTGTAACCGTGGGCTTGCTTTGCAAACACGACGAGAAAGCTCCGTCCGATACCTGCGGCAAAGGCGACGAGAAAGAACGCCAGGAAGTACCGTCGCATCTGTGAGTGGCCGAACAACTCCCGGATGATCGGACCGATCGGTCGACGGGCGCTCTCTTTCTCTTCCTCGAGTTCCGGGATTCCAAAAAGCACACCCGTTGCAACGATTCCCGCTGCGACACCGGCGCCAAGAAAGAGTACGTACCGTCCGATTCCGGCGCGCTCGCCGAGAAGAATCGCGATCAGTATACCCATCGAAATATACGCGGTGGAGCCGACCATCAGGAACTGACTGAGAAAGCGTCCTCGCTCGGCGGGGCCGGCGAACCCGCTGAAGAGGGGGGTGTTCGCGACGAGTCCGATTCCCCGGGCGACGTGAAATCCGAGTACCCCTGCCCCGACAAGGAGGTATACCACCTGCCGGGACTGACTCAGAAGAAACACCGGCGCGAGCAACACCGGAATAAACACGATGTACCGATACAGCCACGCCCAGGCGAAGAGGCGGATCACCCCGACCCGGGGTACAAGGGTGCGCCCCAGAAAGAGCATAAAGAACGCGACGTAGCTGAACGACGCGATCACCCCGATCAACCCGTTGGACGCGCCAAGTCGAAGGAGATAGAGGGAGATCATGTTTCCCGTCAGAAGGGTGAAACTGAGGGAGTTGAAGAATCCGAACCAGAGGAGTCGTCGTTGTCCCCGGGACCGTTGTTCCGCCGTCAGCACCGTTCTACTCTACGATAGATCGGTAGCATCGCGGAATCGGCTTGGAAATGCTTTACACATTTTTTCCGCCGCACTACCCTTCCGGCAGCTGAAGAACAAGGAAGGTATATGGCCGGCATCGTTGAAGAACTCTTCCCGCAGGTAACGCAGAAGAACCCGGGTGAACCGGAGTTTCATCAGGCGGTCCATGAAGTGCTCCACTCTCTGGGGCACGTCGTCGATTCGTACCCGGCGTTCCGGTATCACAAGATCCTCGAGCGGATGGTGGAGCCCGAGCGGATCGTGACGTTTCGTGTTCCCTGGGTCGATGATTCGGAGCAGTTGCAGATCAACAGAGGGTTTCGGGTCGAGATGAACAGCGCCCTCGGTCCGTACAAAGGGGGCTTGCGATTCCACGCATCGGTCAACCAGAGCGTCATGAAGTTCCTCGCCTTCGAGCAGGTATTCAAGAACAGCCTCACCGGCCTCACCCTCGGAGGAGGAAAAGGTGGCTCTGATTTCGACCCGAAGGGAAAGAGCGACCTCGAGGTGATGCGATTCTGTCAGAGTTTCATGACCGAGCTGTATCGGCATATCGGAGCGAATACCGACGTTCCCGCCGGTGATATCGGTGTGGGAGCCCGGGAGATCGGATTTCTCTTCGGGCAGTACAAACGGATCACCAACCAGTTTACCGGGGTGCTGACCGGAAAGGGGATCGAATGGGGTGGTTCCTACATCCGCCCCGAAGCGACGGGGTACGGTGTGATCTATTTTTCCCAGTACATGCTGAAAACAAGGAACGAGACGCTGGAAGGAAAGCGCTGCCTGATCTCCGGTTCAGGGAACGTGGCGATCTTCACTGCGGAAAAACTGATCGAGCTGGGAGCCAAGGTGCTCACCATGTCCGACTCCAACGGGTTCATCCATGATCCGGCGGGGATCGACACCGAAAAACTGGAGTTCATCAAGCAACTCAAGATCTACCGCCGCGGCCGTATCGCCGAGTATATCGAGAAATACACCGACGCCCACTACTACCCCGTCCAACCCGATCGCGACCACAACCCGCTGTGGAACGTACCGGCGGACTGCGCGTTTCCCGCCGCTACCCAGAACGAGATCAACCTGAAAGACGCGGAGCACCTCGTCGCAAACGGTGTGATCCTCGTTGCCGAGGGGGCGAACATGCCCACAACCGAGGACGGCGTCGACCATTTCCTGAATAGCGGTGTTCTCTTCGGACCCGCGAAGGCGACAAATGCGGGGGGTGTCGCGGTGTCCGGCCTCGAAATGGCGCAAAACGGCAGTCGCCTCCAGTGGGATCGGTACAAAGTGGACACGGAACTCCGGAATATCATGCAACGCATCCACGATCTGGTGCTGTACAACTCGGAACGGTACAGTACGAAGGGGAACTACGTGGACGGAGCCAATATCGCCGGATTCATCCGCGTTGCCGAAGCGATGATCGATCAGGGCTACGTGTAAATCCCTGTGCCGACGGGAAGGATTCTCCCATGATCGACGATATCCGAAACGTTCTTCTTGCCAGGGTCTACGACGTCGCCGAAGAGACGCCTCTGACGCGGGCGAGGAAGCTTTCGATGAATCTCGGCGGGGAGATGTATCTCAAGCGGGAAGATCTCCAGCCGGTGCACTCCTTCAAGCTCCGGGGAGCGTACAATAGGCTCTCCCACCTGTCCGACGACGAGCGCCGCCGGGGGGTTATCGCTGCGAGCGCCGGGAATCACGCCCAGGGCGTTGCCCTCGGCGCGTCCCGCCTCGGTATCGCCGCAACGATCGTGATGCCCAAGACGACACCGTCGATCAAGGTCGATGCGGTACGCGGTCACGGCGCCACGGTGGTGCTCAGGGGTGACAGTTTCAACGACGCCTATGCCCACGCCCGGGAGCTGATCAGCGAGACGGGGGCGACCTTTATCCACCCCTTCGACGATCCTCTGGTGATCGCGGGACAGGGAACGGTGGGACGCGAGATTCTCGAGCAGCTCCCCGACGCGACGCACATCTTCGTCCCCGTCGGGGGTGGCGGGCTTCTCGCGGGGATCGCGATGTACGTCAAGCAGTTACGCCCGGAGATCCGGATCATTGGTGTGGAACCGGCGGACAGCAACGTAATGCAGCGGTCCCTCGTGGAGGGGCGGCGGGTGATCCTCGACCACGTCGGTATCTTCGCCGACGGGGTGGCCGTCAAACAGGCGGGGGAACACACTTTCGCCCTGGCCCGGAAGTACGTCGATTCGGTCATTACCGTTACCACCGACGAGATCTGTGCCGCGATCAAGGCGGTCTTCGAGGATACCCGGAGTATCGTCGAACCCGCGGGCGCCCTCGCCGCGGCGGGGGCGATGCATACGGAGCTCCCCACCGATGCAAACGTGGTGGCGATCTGCTCCGGAGCGAACATGACCTTCGAGCGGCTGCAGCAGGTCGCGGAGCGGACGCTGATCGGTTCAGGTCGGGAGGTATTGGTAGCGATTACGATGCCCGAGCGGGCGGGCGCGCTGCGCAGGTTCTGCACCGAGATCGTTGGTGACCACAGTATCAACGAGTTCAACTACCGGCTGAACGATCGCGGGAGCGCCCACGTCCTGGTGGGAATCAGCGTCGCGACCCCCGACGACCGGGAAGCGTTCACCCGTCGGATGGAGCGGTCCGGGTACGATCACACCGATCTTTCCGACGACGATATCGCCAAAGAACACGTACGGCACATGATCGGCGGCCCCGCCCCGAACGCGCGGCAGGAACACCTGTACCAGATCGACTTTCCCGAGCGCCCCGGGGCGCTGGGAGACTTTCTCACCAGTCTCGGAGACCGATGGAACATCAGCGCCTTTCACTACCGGAATCAGGCGAGCGACACCGGGAACGTACTGATCGGGTTCGAAGCGGAGGATCGGGACACCCTGGAGGCGCAGCTCAGCACGATCGG
>JBKHFT010000011.1:0-36636 GCA_046540055.1 Alkalispirochaeta sp. | reverse complement strand
TACAGGTATCGAGCCAAGCCTCGGAATCGAACCGAGGACCTGCTCATTACGAGTGAGCTGCTCTGCCTCTGAGCTAGCTTGGCGTGAGGCGCAATAGTACCGAAAACGCGGAGAAATGTGAAGTGTCTTGCCGCGATTTCGGCGGTACCGGTGGGGGTGATCGCTGCAAAGGCGTTGGACCCGGGTCCGGGTGGTGCTGACGACGCATCCGACGCAGTTTTATCCAAGTCGTGTTCTGGGGGGCATCACCGATCGTCAACGCAGGCCGAAACTCCGTCTGATCCGCTCCGGCGGAACCGGTCGTCGTCGCCGGGGTGTCCTGAAGATGACGTCGCAGTATGACCGTAGCCCTCCCCCGGTGACCCCTCCGGCTCGCCGGGCGGGGGTCACATGAAGACGCGGTTCAGGGTCACCACCACCGTCGTTCCCCCGTCCCCGATCACGGTCACCTCACCGTCGATCTGTTTCACCAGTATCGTGATCAGCGTCCACCCCAGCGTAGAGGACTCTTCCGGCGAGAAATCATCGGGAAGTCCGGACCCGTTGTCGGCAACGGTCAGGGTGATCGATCCCGCGGCATCGCAAACAAGGGAGACATCGATCGTCGGGTTCCCGGTGTCGTGAAACGCGTGTTTCCGCGCGTTTGTCACCAGCTCGTTGAGGATGATTCCGCATGGTACCGCCTGCTGGATATCGAGGGTGACCGGCATCAGGTCGAGGTGGAACACGATCTCCTCGTCCCCGGTGATACTCCCCTTGATCTGGTGAATCAGGTCCCTGATGTACCCGGACAACTCGATCTCCGAGAACGTTTCGGCTTTGTACAGCGACTCGTGGACCAGCGCCATCGAATAGATCCGGTTCCTGCTGGCTTCAAACGCATCCCGGGCGCTCGCCAGATCCACCACCTGCTCTTCCTGCAGTCGCAGAAGGCTTACGATCACGTTCAGGTTGTTTTTGACGCGATGGTGAATCTCCTTCAGGAGCGTCCGGTTTTCCTCGAGGGACTGCTCCAGCGTCGCGTTCGCCGCCTCCAGGGTTCGCTGGTTCTCCTCGAGCTCCGCGGTATGCCGGGCAACCTCCCGTCGCAGTGTGATCACCCAGGTGAGGGTACCGGCGAGGAGCAACACCAACGGCCCGAGGATCAACAGGATCAACCGGATCACCTTCCGCGGATCCGGGGTGTACGGTTCATAGACACCGAGCCATTGGTCGTAGATCTCCCGGAACTCACCGGTGTCCTCGAGCAGAGCCATACCCTCGGAAAAATAAGAGAGGACCGCGATATTACCCTCCCGGACCGCGTATCCGTAATCCGTCGAGACGATGCCCGTCTTGCCGACGACGAGGTCGTCCCATCCCCGGGCATCGATCAGGCGCAGCGCCGAGAGACGACTTCCCAGAGCGTAGTCCGCATCCCCCGCCCGGAGGGTCTCCAGGGCCGCTTCCTGAGACTGGACCACGATCAGATCACTGGTGATCCCTTCCCGGAGGACGTAATCATGCATCACGTCACCGTCCTGCACGACGATCCGTCGTCCACGGAGTTCCTCCGCACTGTCCGGCAGGGAATCGCCCTCGTTGCCGACGGCGATCGCCACGTTGTGATGCACCGTGTGGGGTGGCCCGAAGTCGTAGATCTCGTCTCGCTCCCGGGAGTACAGCATTCCCTGGACCGCATCGATCTCACCCCGGCGAAGCATCCCGAGGATCTGCGACCACGGTCCGAGACGGATCTCGATATCCAGACCCAGTTCCCGGGCGATCGCCCGGGTCAGATCGACGTTGTACCCCGTCGGCCGACCCCGTTCATCGAGATACTCGAAGGGCGGATAGTTGTCATCACCACCGACGATGATCTTCCGCGACGGGATCTGCATCGGCGAGAACCATCGCGATTGGAGACGGCGGAACGTTCCGTCGGCGACGACGATCGCGAGACCTTCGTTCAGCAGCGCCAGAAGTTCCTTGTCCCCTTCAGTGACGGCAAAGCAGAAATCCTGTACGAAATCGGGGATCGGGTCGTCGAGAAGGCGAAGACCCCCGTACCCCTCTTCCCCGAGGATCTGGAGTGCAACGATCCGCTGCACCACCACCGCGTCGGCACTCCCCTTCCGGACCGCCTCCATCGCATCGGAAAAGGTCGATGTCGGAACGATCTCGTCGTCGAACCCCGCCCTTCTGAGGAACTCCTCCGCGTTGTCACCGCTCATCACCGCGATGCGGCGACCCTTCAGGTCGTCAAGGGTCTTTATCTCCCTTTCATCCTCAGCTACGACGATACCCCCGTACATCGAGATGTAGGGAACGGTGAAATCGAAGTAGTCTTCCCGCTCCGGGGTCCTGCCTACAACCGGAAGGGCGTCGATGCGCCCTTCCGCCAGATCCTCTTTGATATCCTTCCACAACCCGCTGCGTACTTCGACGGTAATACCCACCGCATCCGCCGCCGCCAGAAAGAGTTCAACGCCGAACCCGTCGGGCTCTCCGTAGTCGTTGACGAAAGAGTACGGCCGATAGTCGGGTTCCGCGGCGATCGTGATCGTGTCGTTCGCTGTCGACCGTTGCGCCCACACCGGGGAAAGAGATACACCGAGAGAGAGCACCAACAGGACAGCTTGAACCCACTGCCGCCGTGAGCGAGGATGAGTCACTATCGATCGATGGCCGGCGAGCATGCTCCGTTAACGGCGGCGGCCGAGTACCGTACTCGCCATGCCGAGTACGGCGCCACCCGCTCCGGACAGTAAGATATTTCGCCGGATCTCGTTGATCCCGGCGAGGTTGCCCGCAGCATTCCGGAGGGCTCCGCCGATACCGGAGTCGGCACCACTGGGGATCAGCGCACCGATCTCCAGACGCACCCCGGCGATCTCGCCGAACACGAAGTACCCGATCGCGAGTCCCACGATCCCGCCGATGACGATCCGTCCGATCATTTCACCCATTATCTGCCTCCCTGACGTACCTGAAGGGTCCACTGCGTACCCGTTCCGAACACCGACGGCGCCTCTCCGTCGGTGTGGGTGATCTCCGCCCCCAGTTGCTCGCTCAACGTTCGGACCAATACCATTCCGAATGAGTCGCGCTCCGACGGATCGATCCCGCCGAGACCGACGCCGTTGTCCACGACGGACAAAACAAGCCCCTCGTCTTCAGTTCGACCCCCGATCAGTCTGACCTCCGCGGTACCCGCCGGGTATTCCACGAGAACCTCCGCCGGAAACGCGTGTTTCACCGCGTTCAGGACAAGCTCGCTGATAAGAAGGCCGAGGGGTATCGCCTGATCGATATGGAGGCGAATCTCCTCGGAAACGACCGTTCCCAGTGCGATGCCCCGCGCCCCCGGGCGATATCCCATTTCGATCTCCTCAATTACCCGGGGAAGATAGTCCGCAAGGTCGATGATATCCAGGTCGGGGGAGCGGTACAGACTCTCGTGTACCGCCGCGAGGGCGAGAATCCTCGTCCGGATCTCTCCGAGGTGTTCCTGCGTCTCCACACTGCATCCACCGGACCGGATACTGATGAGGCTCGAGATGAGCTGCATATTGTTCTTCACACGGTGGTGGAGCTCCTGCATCAACGTCGACTGGATCTCGTTGGCCCGCTGGAGTCCCGCATAGAGTCGCGCATTCGAGATTGCCACGCCGGCGTGATTTGCGATCGCCGTGGCCAGCTCGATATCTTCGGCGCTGAAGGGGGCGACCCGGTTCCGGTCAAGGGTAACCATCCCCCACACTTCACCGCGATCGATGATCGGCACCCCGAGCCACGATCTGATCCGGCCGGAGAGATACGTGCCGTCTTCGAGTTGAAAGTGGGGAAAATCGTTTCTGATATCGGCGAGAGCCAGGGGGCGCTTGGACCGTACCACCCGAACGTTGGGAAACCGGTTATCCAGGGGAAAACGCAACTGCGCCACCATGGGCGCCTCGATAAAACCGTACTGTTCCACAACGCGAAGAGTATCTCCCTCGAGAAGCTGGATCGTCCCGGTATCGAAGTCGATAGCCGCCTCAAGCTTTTCCATGATCCGGTGGTAGATCTCCTCGGGATCACTGATCGAGGTATTCAGGTCCACCGAGGATTCCAGAACCGCCTGAAAGCGGCTTGCAAGTCGCGTAATCCGCCGCTCCGCCTCGTGGATCTCGGAGATATCGCGAAACATCAGATTCAACGTGCCGCTGTCGCCGGAGGCGAGAAACACCACGGAGTATATTCTCAGGCCGCTATGACACCGGGATCTGACCGTGGCGTCGGTGATCTCCCGGGCGCGTGCCTTCTGAAAGAGATCCTCCCACGTCGAGACGCTGTCGGGTGGAAAGCAGCGAAGTACTCTGTCTCCGGGACAAGCGTCTCCGCCGGTCATATCGAAGACGATCGTCCGGAACGCGTCGTTCGAATACACGATAACGTCCTCGCCGTCGATCACGCAGAGGGGCGTAGTGGTGCCTGTCGCTATCAGCGAAAGATCAATCGCGGAGGTGTCACCCATCACCAGAAAGGATAGGTCTCCTGATCCTATTAATCAAGATCAAGAGGAAACAGGCGTTGCCGGTGTCCGATGAATTGCGGGCACGAGCTGGTATTTCACCGTTTCCTCTGGTACTCTCGCCGGGTATGGTCGACTTTTATCTGCTCCTCGGGTTGTACGCCCTTGCGGGAACCGGTGTTTCCATAGCGGTGATGAAGAAAAACACCGGGCAATCCCAGTTTTTCGTCGGTGGTGGTGCGATCGGATGGATCGTTTCTGCGATGACCTACGCCGCGACGACCTATTCGGCGTTCATGATGGTTGGTCTCGTCGGCCTCTCCTACGCGTCGGGGGTCGGTGCACTGATCTTCGAGCTGGTCTACCTCGTTGCGACGGTGGTACTTCTTGGCGCGTACGGCGGCCGGATCTGGCAGCTCGGACGAACCCACGGTCTCGTCTCACCGATGGAGCTCCTCGGCCTGCGCTACGGCAACGCGACGGCAACGGCGGGTGCGATTCTTGCGACGCTTGCACTGGTTCCGTATACGGCGGTACAGGTGATCGGCCTTGCGGTGATCCTCGAAGGGTACGGCGTCTCATACTCCGCAGGAGTCGCCTTCGCGGCGACGGTGATCGGGATCTGGGCGCTCCTCGGCGGACTCCGGGGTGTTGCGATCACCGACGCGCTGCAGGGCGTCTTTATGATCACCGTCGCGGTCTTTGCCCTCTCCTGGACCAACACCGAGTTCCAGGGGTTTCACTTCGACCGGTTTCCCAACGCAGTGTGGACCCCGGCGTTCTTTATCAATCTCACCCTCCCGTGGATGTTCTTCGCTCTGACGAACCCGCAGGTGCTCCAGCGCCTCTTCATCCTCGAACGCCGCCGGGATCTGAAGAAGATGATCATCCTCTTCGCGGTGTTCGGGCTGGTGTACACGGTGATCGTTACGATGGTCGGTTTCGGTGCTCGCTTCGGGACGATGGCGGGAACATTTCCCGAGCCGGCGGGACGTGATCAGGTGATCGTTGCCCTTATCGGACGGATGGGGCGCGCCCTCGCTCTGCCGCTGGCGTTAAGCATCGTCTTCGCCTCGGTATCGACGGCGAACTCGATTCTTCTGACCCTTGCGGGGGTGGTATCCCGGGATGTCCTGCGGAAGCGCAACTCCATCGTGGTGGGGCGTGTCGCCGTGGTGGTCCTCACCGCGGTGGTGGCCCTCTTCGCGCTGACGAGGCCGACGGCGCTGGTGGAGCTCTCCGTCGCGTCGTCACGGATACTGATCGTCCTGCTTCCGCTTCTGTTCGGGGTGTTGCACGGCCGTCGCGGCGGTGTCGCTACCGGTCTTCTCACGATTATCGGCGGCGCGGTGATCGCTCTCGCCTCGGGGCGGCTGTGGCCGTCGTACAGTTCGGTTATCACCCTGGGAGGGGTTATCGTGCTGTTTCTGGTCGGAGAGCAGATCGAACGGTTCCGGCGGTCACCCGAAGTTCCGTAAGCGAATCACCCCTTCGCCGTGGAATCGACAGGGGTAGGTAATCACCGCTTCCCGGCGAAACACCTCCGGCGGGATCCCGACATCGGCTACGGCGATACTTCCGCACTGACCTGCAGACATTCCGGTTCGGGGAAACCCGAAGCAGATCGTCATATCCGCCGTGACATAGGCGTCGCCGGTGACACCCGTCGTCGGGTCGACGCCGCTCGGGATCTCGAGGGACAGCACCCGGTACGACGTTTCCACTGCGATCGGATCCGGAGGGACCGGCGTCTGCGACGTCACAAGGTGGAGCGTATTCAGAAACGAGGCTACCTCGCTGTCCGGCGGACCGTACACATAGCCTCCGAGGAGGGCGTCCACGAGGATTTCGAACTCCTCCCGTTGCGCCGGGTCATCCGTTTCTCCGGCAATGTCCGCCGCAAACGCATCGGGACCGCCACCGAACACCCCGGATGAGGCGCGGTACGCGTTGAGTTGCCGCTCCCACTCCGGTGACCGTCCCGCCGAGACGGCGTACACCGTTACGGGGACTCCGAAGTTTGCGAGGTGGCGCCCGAGAGCGAACCCGATCGCACCCGTGTGGCCCGCCCCGGAGACGATAGCGATTCGGCAGTCCCGGGACAGAGTCCCGCATATCTGCTGCGTGACAGGTAACACCGAGCGCGCAGCGGACTCCACCATCTCCGCTGTTCCTGGAGTTCCGTTCCGGCCGAGGCGGGTCAGGATCTGTCTCGCCTCCGCGCCGGTCACAGCCGAGACCGGGTCACCGTGTTCCGTCATGAACAGTCGCTGCATCTCTGTCGAATATCGATCCTTTTTCACGAATTGTCCAGCGAGTGGAATGTCCGATCGGGTATCTGCCTCGACGGCGGGGGAAGTGTCGAATCGCGGTATCCGCCGGGGGCGACGCCTCCGGCGCGGAGCCGGGTGTCGCCGCTCCGGTGAGGCGTCGGGGCGGCTTCTCCGGCGCGGCGTCGGGCGTGGAATCTCCGACGACGCGTTCCCCTCGCCCCTCAGCCCCACCGGCTGAAGAGCTCGACGAGGATGCGTTCCACCTCCCGGGGGCGTTCCCGGGTCGGTGAGTGCCCGCATTCCGGGAGGATCTCGATGCGCGCCGCCGGAAGGGCGCGACGCACCCGCTCGGCCCCGGACGGATGCATCACCTCGTCGTGGGCCCCCCAGATAACGGTGACCGGGCACGTGATACGGGAGAGACGCGACCCGAGGGGATCGTACCCCTCAGAGAGAAGACGTTCGAAGATCTTCCGATAGCGCTCACGGTGCATCCTGATCTGTCGCAATCCTTCCCGCCGGAGAAAACCGGGGATTCGCACCCGCTGGTAGTACAGAACAGCAATCATCTCGTCCCATTCGGAATCGTCTGATGGAAGAAGAAGATTTCGTCCCTGTCGCCACCGGTCCCAGAACGGGGTGATCTCCGTCGTTTCGATACCGCCGGGGTCGATCAGGACGAGTGCCCGTACCAGCGCCGGCAGTTCCCCGGCCACGAGGCCGGCGATCATACCCCCCATCGATTTTCCGACGACGATCGGCGGTTGCCCCCACCGTATGGTTAACTCTCTGAGCAGTTCCGCCGCACGATCGGTATACCACCGCGGGGTCGGATCCTCGTCCTGCCGGAGCGGGTGGCGCCCGAAGCCGGGCAGATCCGGCGCTGCCATTTCCCGTTGTAATCCGAAATACTCGAAAAGGGGGATCCATGTCGTTCCGTCGTTGCCGAACCCGTGGAAGAGGACAACGGGAACCCCGTCGCCACCGCCCATTCGCGGTGGTCGTCGATGATAGACCGGCCACAGCCGTTGGTCGTTCGTGTAGACCATTCGGAGGCGGGTGCCGCTATGTGAGAGGCGGTGCCGTCGAAGAGCGGCAGAAAGAAGTCGATCGATTCTTCCCAGAGGGCGCCTTCCCCTCTACCCTTCGTCCCGACGTCGGCTGGTGACCAGCCGTTGCAGGTCGTGGATGTTACGGACGACGATCTTGTCGGGATAAAGTTCGAGGCGATGCTGCGAGACGAACTGGTTGATAACCGTTCGCGCCTTTTCGGGGGCGATCCCCGCCCAGTGAGCGACATCGTTCGTCGTTACCGGGAACTCCCACTGGTTCTGTTCCGTATCCCGCGGAGAGAGCCCTTCGTAGAGCATCAAAAACACGTCGGCGACACGAGCCTGTACGTCGTTCAGTTTCAGGATCATGAATCGTCGCCGCTGGTCGTAGATCCGTTTCACGAACGTCTTCAGAAGGGTCAGGGCGATCTGGGGGTTTCCCTGCATGAGGACCTCGAAATTCGCGCGATTGAACTCGAGGAGCGTAACTTCATCGAGGGCGATCGCGCTGGCGCTTCGGGGTGCCTCCTCGAGAATCGCCATCTCGCCGAAGAGTTCACCCGGTTTGAGGACATCGATCGCTTTCTCGATATCACCCATCACCTTGGTGATCTGCACTCGCCCCTCCTGGATGAGGTAGAACGAGTTTCCCGGCTCGTACTCGCAAAAGATCATCTGTCCTTTGGGTATTTTTTTTGCGAATCGATCAAAGGCGCCCATCTTACCCTCCGACCTGTGACAACACTTTGTCGATCTTTCGACGTAACGCCGGCTCATCCTCGGCGTGGGTACGAGCTTTATTGAGAAACGCCGCACCTTTGGTCTTGTCACCGCTATGAACGTAACTTGCACCGATGAGGTAGAGGATCTCACCCATCTGGGGATGCCGCGGGATTTCTTTCAGCACCTGTGAAAAATGGCGGATCGTCTGGGCGTGGTCTCCGCTTTCGAAGTAACACCGGCCCAATTGAACCTGCGCTTTGTAGGCGTACTCCGTATCGTCCGAAGCGTTGAGAACCGCTTTGAAACCCGAGATCGCCTCGGAAAATTTGTCGTTGGCAAATGCGCTTTCCGCTTCGAAGAACAGCCGTCCAACTTCGGGAAGCTCTTCCCGCTCGTGGGTGTCTACCGGTACGTGGTCCCGGGCGCGCCCGGCCTGCGCGGTCTCCGACTGCTCTGCCCGGCCCAGCTGTTTTTTCGCTTCCTCCGCATGGCGCCCCTCCGGATACAGTTCGAGGTACCGTTTCCAGATATACGAGGCGTGGGCGAACTGCCGGTTCCGGAAGTAGAACATCGCACTGTGGTGGAGGCCCTCGGCGGGGTCTATTTCGTCGTGCTGGTTGAGCATCGACGAGACCTTGGAGTGAATTCTCCGGAGCTGATTGGAGAACACCTTGAGCATCTTGATGATGATCCGGGTGTTGGAGCTCACCAGGCTTTCGAATTCGGGAACGGTGAATTGCACCACATCCGCGTCGGAGAGTACCATCGCGTCTTCTTCACGGGGGAAATGGCCGAGAGCGCTCTTCACCCCGAAAAACTCGCCGGTCTGTATGAGATCGGTTAATTCCTGGCCGGTCTCGATATCCCGGGAGCGAAGAACGATCCTACCGGACTTGAGTATATAGATCCGGTCGTCGACGTCACCCGAAAAATACACGACCGAATTCGCTTTAAAGCGGACTGGCTTTGGCAAGACTCACGAACTCCTCAAACAACTGTATCTACTAACCATCCAAAAATCAAGCTGCAGCTGTTGCTCCGGGCGTCGGCATTGCGTAGTATGTGACGGAATGACCGCAGTACTGGAACGGATCGGGCGAGGCGTGTTCGATCGGGCGAAGAATTTCGCCTACGCAATGGGGTTTTTCTTTCTCGTCCTCCGGGAGTCGTTCTTCTACATCCGCCGAAAGCAGTCCCGCAGGGTCCTGACGTTTCAGATTCTCTTCACCGCAATAGAAGCGTTACCGGTTATCGCGATCCTGAGTCTCGGTCTCGGGGCGATCATCATCTTCCAGGGGGCGGCCCTCCTGCCTCAATTCGGTCAGGGGCAGCTCGTCTACGTGATCCTGATCACCGTTATTACCCGGGAGTTGGGACCGATCCTCACGGCGTTTATCATCACCGCCCGATCCGGAACGGCGATTGCCACCGAGCTCGGGTATATGGTTGTCAGCCACGAGATCGAAGCGTACGTGGCAAACGGTATCAGCCCGATCAGCTACCTCGCGGTTCCGCGATTCCTGGGCGTCACAATCTCCGTGATTATTCTCAACCTCTATTTTAACATCTTCGGGCTTCTCGGGTCCTACTTCGTCACCTCTTTCATCGCGATGATCCCGATCCGGGACTATTTCTTCAACCTTCTTAACGCTCTCTCCGTCGCGGACGTGGTGATTTCGATCGTCAAGAGCGCCGTCTCGGGAATGATCATCTCCACCGTCGCGATGTACTACGGGTTCAAGGTCGAACAGGCTTCGACGGAGGTTCCGGTGATGGCGATCAAGTCCGTCGGTCAGGGGTTCATCCTGCTCATCCTCGCCAACGCGTTCCTCACGGCGGCGTACTATATGTGGGTGTGAGCGTCGTATGAGGCAGGTTGTCCGGGTGTACAGGACGGTGAGACGATGCATGTAAGACTGGACCGTGTCGGATTTGCCGTGGGAGACGTTCAGCTTCTCGACGACATCTCTCTCGAGATTGAACCGGGTGTCGCGGTACTGGTGATGGGTCCCAGCGGTTCCGGCAAGACGCTGCTCATGAAGATCATGGCGGGGATCATACCTCCCGGCGAAGGGGAGGTGTATTTCGATGACCGGCCCTTCTCCCGCATGAGCGACCGTGAACTTGAGTCAAAGCGGGTCCGTCAGGGTTTTGTCTTTCAGGATTCGGCACTCTGGCAGAATCTCACGGTCTATCAGAATCTTGCGCTTCCGATCGAATACCACAACCCCCGCCGGTCTCCCGCTTCGGTACGGAGCCACATCGAGTCGCTCTGCCGTAAGCTGGATTTCCGGGAAAACCTCTCGCAGCGTCCGATCAATCTCTCTGCAGGTGAGCGGAAGGTGGCTTCCATTATTCGTTCCCTCGTACAGAATCCGGAAACGGTGTTCATGGATGAACCGAGCGGTGGCCTCGATTCTGCCACGACGAACCGGCTTCTCGATCTGTTGAAAGAGCTGAAGTCACTCGGTCGAACCCTCGTGATCGCGAGTCATAACAGTCAGATCGCCTCGATGATCGCCGACCGCATCCTCGTCGTCGACGAAGGAGCGGTGATCGCGTACGATGAAGTACAGAACCTCATCCGCACCGATGATCCGAGGATAAAGGAGATCCTGTCGGATGTTTTTGACCTTTCCTCGACGTACGACGCGGATATTCTCGATATTCTTGGGAGTGGAACAGATGACCCCTTCGCATAGGAACCGATTGGAACGACCCGGGAGAGACCTATGAAGTTTCGAATCAAGTACGCCCAACAGGTGGTGGGAATCTTCGTTCTCGTCGCCGCCGTCGCCCTGGTAGCGGTACTCGTGTCGATGGGTGCAAACCAGCGGTGGTTTGCCCTGGATTACGATTATCACAGCATCTTCCCCAGTGCCGACGGGATCAGCAACGGTATGGCGATCCGGTACAAAGGGTTCGAGATCGGCAGGGTAACCGGCCTCGGTCTTACTGAGGACGACCTCGTTCGTGTCGATTTCTATATCCAGGACACCTATCACGAGAAGGTCGTTCCCAACAGCATACTCCAGCTCCAGTCGAATCCGATCGGTCTCGGTGGAGGATTGGTGTTCCATCAGGGCCGCGGGGACGACGAACCGCTACCGGCAGATTCACTGATACCGTCTGCGGACAGCGTCGAGGGACAGGCGATCATCGCCGCCGACGGGGTAATCATGCCCGCCGGTGGAGACAGCGTATCCCGCATAATCGCGCAGGTAGAACCGGTCCTGAAGAACGTCAACACCCTCCTGGTATCGGTGGATCAGACCCTCGGCCACGTGAACACCGCTCTTTCCGGCGACTCGAGTGAACCCCTGGGACTGACACTCGCCCAGGTGAACACCCTCCTCGCCGAGGTTGAGGCGACGCTGATAGAGACGCGGGAACAGAGCACGCAGCTTCTGGCAAGTGTCAACGTGATCACCGGCAATCTCGAGGACACCACCGATGCGATCCGTGATCCGACGGGGCTGGTGCCGCGTCTCCTCGACGCCGACGGTTCGATCGCCACCTTCCTGAACGACAACGACCGCCTCTTCAATCAGGTGGAAGAGATGCTCGTAACGATCAACGCAACCCTCGACGAGGTGAACGAGTTCTCCGGTTTCATCAACGGCACGCAACCGCAGATCGCGGGGCTTCTCGAAGAGAGTCGCACCGCGATCACCTCCGGGCAGGACGTTCTTGAAGGCTTGAGTAACAACCCCCTGATACGAGGCGGCATTACCCAGGAAGTATCACAACCCACAACGTTCCAGAGTTATCGCGATGCACAGTTCTAACGAATCCTCGTCGCTCCGGGCTCGTCTGTTCCTTCCCTTCGGCGTGGTCGCCGTGCTCCTCGCAGCAGGGTGTTCCTCCGCTCCGGATCAGCCGGAGGGAGAGTACGCCCGAAAGAACCAGGCCGCAACGTACACCGAGTTCGGAAACGGCTATTTCAACGACGCCGACTACGAGATGGCGTTGAATTTTTTCGATCTCGCCCTCCGGGAAAACATCGCCGTGGATAATCTTCCGGGAATCGCGAAGTCGTACAACTCGATCGGACGCGTCTATGCCGCAACGGGTGACTACCCGGAAGCACAGGAGAACTACCGGATGGCCCTCGACTTCGCGGAGCTCGCGGGTGACACCGAACAGATCGCCCAGGCCCACGTCAATCGGGGTGAGCTGTATCTCCGCGAGGGGGATACCACCTCCGCGCTGGACGCATTCGAAACCGCCCGGGATGTTTCGGCCGCCGATGACGACTCGGAGATCGATCCGATCCTCTACCACAACCTCGGCACCCTCTATGCGAGAGACGGACAGTTCGACGAGGCAGTGGAGCATCTCTATATCGCCCGGGACGCGAACGAGGAGGCGAGTCGATGGGCGGAGCTTGGGAGTAACTACTATATGCTCGCCTCCGTCGCCTCCCGACGATCCAACTACGACAGCGCCCTCGAATACGCGCTTCTCGCCCTCGAGTATGACAAACGCGCTGAAAACAGCCCCGGAATCGCCGGCGACCTCGCCGCCCTTGGCCGAATCAGCGAACACACCGGCGATGACGAGGAAGCGTACCAGTACTACCTCCGGTCCCTCCGGATCTACCTCTCCCTCAACCTCGCCTCGGACAGTATCGATCTCCTTGAGCGACTGACGGAGGTGGCGGAGCGCACCGACCGCACCGATGATGCGGAACGGTTCCGAGCGGAACGGAGCCGCATCGAGGAGATGATCCAGTGAAATCGGTTTCCGATACCCGGGAAAACCCGCTCACGTCGCGGCGAATCGTCGAGCGCCTCGCACGGGGTTACGCGCTGCTCTTCACCGGGATCATCCGCGCGGCTGCAACGTTGGCGATACTCGTCGCCGTGAGTGCGGTTGTGACGCTGCCGTTGTGGTACGGAGCGCACTATTTGCCGGGGGTGTTCAATACCGTTGTCATCGTCGGAGTTGTGATCGGCGCCGTGTTTGCATTTCGTCGCGTCATGACCGGTGCCGTCTGGTTTCGTATCGCCCTGGTTGTCCTTGCAGGGACCCTCATAACAACCGCCGTCACCGGCCTTCTGGGTGTCTCCGTGGCTGCGGGGGTCGCGATCACCGGCCTGATCGCCTGGCGTGTCGTTCCAAACTGAACGAACCCGGCAGCGGCGTACGACGATTCTCGTGTACCTCCTGGTCGGGGTTGCGTCGCTACCGGGGCAGACACCGATCAGCGAGCTCCATCCAAGGGATCCGGTCTACCGACAGCATCAGGAGTTGGTGGCATCGTTCTACCGCGCATCGGTACAACGGGACGGCGAGATCCCGCCGTTGATGGTGATGTCCTACCAGCCGGAACCCACCGAGACTCTCTTCGATATCGCATCACGTCTCATGTTGCCCTACTCGAGTATCAGTACCCTGAACCGGATGGCCGCTACCGATCTTCCGGAAGGTCCGATCCTGATCCCCTCCCGACCGGGGTTGTTCGTGTTCGAGGAGCCGCTCCACGCGTTGGAAGAGATCCTTTCCCGGCGTCTCACCGAGGAAAGCGGTGATACCAACGACGTTACCGGAGAGGTGTTCCGGCTTCCCGAGGACGATCATGACGAGACACCTCTCGTTGCCACCCAGTACCCGGGCACCGACTTTCTACCCTCCGAACGCCAACGTTTTCTGAGGGTGGTGTTTGACGATCCCTATCCCTCGGGGGTTCTCTCGTCTCCCTACGGATACAGGTCCCATCCGGTCACCGGGATCTGGTCGTTCCACCACGGGATCGACCTCGCCGGCTCGTTCGGAGATCCCGTCAGGACCGCAGCGGCGGGAACGGTCACCGATATCTCCCGGGACCCCTGGCTCGGTCTGTCGGTACTGATCGCCCATCCCGGGGGATACGAGACGCGGTACGCCCATCTTCAGGAAGTATTCGTTCAAGTCGGGACAACCGTTGAAAGGGATGGTACAATAGGTACCGTAGGGAGTACCGGGCTATCCACGGGACCACACCTCCACTTCGAGGTTCTCCACGAAGGGGAAAGCCGTAATCCGATCCGGTATATCCCCCGGGAGGGACCCTGAGCGTATCAGAACGCGCCGCCTTCATTCTTATCCTCACCGTTCTGACGACGACACTCGGAGCACAGAGTTTTCGGGGCGAGGTACGACCGGTGGTTCTTCCTGAACCGGAAGAGACGACCTCGATTGTGTTAGGCTCGGGGGAGGTTGCGGTGATATCGGTGCCTCCTGAACGTATCTTCACATCGGGGATCGCCCTTCGGGTATTGCCGACGGAAACGCTGGTGCCTCCCGGTGTTTTCACCCTTGCCGTATACGGCGCCGTCGACGCCCCTGATGAGACGGGGATCGTGACGATCGCCGGCGCCCTGCAAGACCGGATTCCCCTCGGAACCGAGCGGGCGATACCGATTTCGGTTCCCTTTGTCGGCCATGACGAGCCCGCGGTTCCCCCGGGGACCCGCGTCATTACCGGTATCGATCCCGATATCGGAGCGATCGGATTCCAGATCGTCCCCGCCACCAAGGGAATGCAAGAGGAGCTTCTGGAAACACGGTTCGAGATCGAGGTCGAAGCGATACTGCGCCCCGTCGGAGCTCTGGAGATCGAAATCATCGGGGAGAACGACACCGTGGCCGAGGCCCGAGAGATCCTCGAACTGGCTATTGACGGTACACCGATCGATCCTGAACTTCGTACCGAACTGCCCCCGGGGATCTATCGCCTCGACGCAACTGCGGGAGATCTGATCTCGCATACCGCCAACGTCGGCATCGAGCGCGCGGAGATCACCCGCATCGTCCTCGAAGCGGAACGTCCGAAAGCACAGGTCCGGATAAATGTCCCCTCCGTCGCCGAGGTATTCTGGAACGGGTCACGACGATCCGAACGGTCCCTGACGGTCGATCCCGGGACTCACACGGTCCTGATCCGCATCGGAGACTTCAGTATCAGTCGTCGGATTGAGCTATCGCCAAACGGCGACTATGAAGTTGGTATAGATCTTGATATTTTATTGAAACAGAATTAAACCTTGAGGGAGACCAGACGATAAATAATGTATCGGTGGCGGAAATAGTTCCCCTCCCAGTTCACTATTCTGTGCCGATACTTTTTGGCCGGTTCTGCCGAACCGGCCTCTTTTTTTGTCCCTCCGTTTTTCGCCCCTCCGTTTTTCGCCCCTCCGTCTTTCGCCCCTCCGATTATTGCCGGCCCTCGACGCGGTCCGACGCGTGAAACTACCCCACCCCGAAAAATCGGCCTTTTCCTGCCGGTACACCGGCACCAGTGATCGTCGCCGACGGAAGCACCACACGGATGTATGCCTTCGAGGCGTTGACAAATCGCACCGTCCATCCGTACAGTCTTTGGGATGACCAGAAAATGGCGAGCGATACTCTGGACGCTCCTGGTATTCCTCGGGCTCGCGATGATCGCCCTCGGAACCGCTACCGGTGTTGCGATAGCCTCGGTTCGGAACATCGGTGAACTCGACCGCGTCAGCGAACAGGTATCGGCGCTGCCTTCGCAGATCCTCGACCGGAACGGACGCCTCATCACCGAGTTTTTCTCCGACGAGAACCGCGAACTCGTCACGATCGACGAGCTGCCTCGGCATCTGATCTACGCCCTCATCACCCGGGAAGACCAGACGTTCTTTGAACACGGCGGGTTCAGTTTTCGCGGTACCGCCCGGGCGGCGTGGAACGTCCTGACGAACAACTATTTCTCCGGGGGATCGACGATCACCCAGCAGCTGGCAGGTCACGTCTACACCGATAGAAACGAGATCTCAATCACCCGAAAGCTGAAAGAACTGTGGTGGGCGCTCCAGATGGAGCGTCAGTTCACGAAATACGAGATCCTCGAGCAGTACCTCAACCGCATGTGGTTCGGCCACGGAAACTACGGTATCGAGGCGGCAAGCCAATTCTACTTCGGACACAGCGCAACGGAGTTGAGTGTTGCCGAGTCGGTAATGCTGGTGATCCAGCTTGCCAATCCGTCACTCTATTCACCGATTCGTCGACCGAACGAAGCGCGTCAGATGCAGCGTATCGTTCTCAACCAGATGGTTGAGCTCGGCTTCGCCACCCAGGAAGACGTCGATCTGAGCTTCGACGAGTACTGGATCAATTACGATTTTACCAGGGCGAATACCTCCACCGCGTTCTTCGAGCGTGAAGACCGGGCACCGTTCTTCTCGGAATACGTCCGGTTCCAGCTCGAGAACCGCTACCTCCTCGGGAGTCTCGACATCAACAAGGACGGTTTCGTCGTTCATACAACGCTGGATCTCGACTTCCAGGACGCCGCAGACCGCTATATGAGAGCGGGGATCGCCAGGGCGAACAGCATCTATCGCGCAAACACCTCGACCCGTATCGAATACGGTGACGAACTGGTGCCGATAATCGACCTGCTCTCCCTCGGGTTCAACCTCCCGGACCTGCGGGTGGGAGACGCGAAACAACGTCAGAACGCGCGCCGGGAGTTCCAGGAGGCGATCAACCCCGCCCTGGATATGATGAGTCTGATTTTTGCCACCAACGATCAGGGGGGGCTCAGACGGGCAACCCGAATCGCATACTCCCGGTCGGACACTGAGGCACAACGCACCACCGTTGAGGGCGCCCTGATCACCCTTGAAAACGACACGGGCCATCTCCTCGCGATGGTTGGCGGGCGGGAGTTCGAGTCCCGCAACCAGTTCAACCGGGCTGTCGACGCCGCGATCGAGCCGGGGTCGTCGTTCAAGCCGTTGTACTATCTCGCAGCGATCGAGGATCAGGTGATCACCCCGGCGACGATGGTCTACGACTCTCCCGTCGTGTTCTGGAACGACGACGGGTCTCCGTACACGCCGGAAAACTACCGCGGTGAGTGGGAAGGTCCCGTCCTTGTGCGGCACGCTCTCGCCCGTTCGATGAACGTGCCGTCACTGAAAGTGCTCGATCGCGTCGGATTCGATAGCGCCCTCTCGATGGCGGCAGCGCTCCTGGGGATCCCGGAGCAGGACATGGAACGTCGGAACCTGGTTCGGAAGTATCCGGTGGGCCTTGGAATCGTCGAGGTCGCGCCGATTGAAATGGCCAAAGCGTACGCTACGATCGCCAACCAGGGACGGGAAGTGACACCGATCGCGGTGCAGTACATCGAAGATCGAACCGGTCGGGTGATCCTCGAACCGGAAGCGGAATTCCGTCGGGAACAGCGCCGTTCCGGAGGACCTCGGCAGATCGTCTCGCCCCAGGCGGCATACGTCCTGACCGATATCCTTCAGACCACCGTTCAGAGCGGCACCCTCCGGTACGCCCGCAATCTTGCCGGCGATTTCGACCAGCCCACCGCGGGCAAGACCGGTACCACTCAGAACTGGGCCGACGCATGGACCCTCGGGTTTACCCCGTACTATACCACCGCGATCTGGTTCGGATTCGATCGGGGGGGCACCAACAGTCTCGGCGTCAACCAGACCGGCGCGGTCACATCCGGTCCTGTCTGGGCGCAGTACATGAAGGATATCCACGAGGGGCTTCCACCGCGGGAGTTCGTCCGCCCCGACGGTATCGTCGAGGTTACGGTGACCGAACGGTCCGGTCTTCTGCCTCCGGGGAATTACTCGGGATCGACGGTCGAAGAGGTGTTCATCGCCGGGACGCAGCCCACCGAGTTCGACCGCCTCGAGGAGTTCGAGCGGCAACAGGAACCGGTCCTCGTTGATCGCCTTCGAAGCAATCTGTACAACACCAGTTATTCCCTCGACTCGGCAGCGCCTGTCACCCGTCCCGACCTCGATCTCTCGTTGGAGCTTGACCTCGGCGACGACCAGTTTGATCTTGATGAAGAGGTCGACCTGGAAGGGATCGACAGCCTCTCCCTGGACGACGCCGACGACGACGCCGGCGAGGACTCGGGCAATCGTGATGAAAGAGATCCCTTTTCCGGAGCGAACCCGCTCCTCGATTGACAACGGTATGAAGACGATGACGACCAGGGCTGAAACGAACCCGACTGTGGGAAACGGTACCGACGAATAACGGGAGATAAGACAGTTTTGAAGCGGATAGAAAACGTAGAGATCGATCGGATACGCTCCCGCCACCGGATACGCAAAGAGACGGGAGACCTGACCGATCTGATGGGGAGTATGCGGAAACACGGTCTCCTCAACCCGATAACCGTTACCGACTCATATACACTGATCGCGGGGCAACGGCGCCTCGAAGCGGCGCGACGCCTGGGATGGGACGTGATCCAGTGTCGGGTGTTGAGCGATACCGACGAAGAGGCGATTCTGGAGTTGGAGATCGAAGAGAACTCTACCCGTAAAGACTTAACCAGCGACGAGATGGCCGACGCGCTGGTGCGCCTCGACAGTATCCGGAATCCGAGTCTCTGGCGTCGGTTCTGCCGTTGGTTCCGCCGTATTCTGGAAAAGCTCGGTATCCGCAAATGCACCTGACCTGATAGCTGTCCCGGTACCTTTCCGGCCCCGTGGCCGGCCGGCGGCATAGCACGCGGCAGTTGTTCGGCGCCCGTCATATGATTGCGAAGCCACGTTGTAGCGGCGCCGGACGCCGTGCTACGACGACGTCCCTCGCGCCCTCCCTGTATCTTCCGTTTCCTATCTATCGAAAATCTTCGATCGCGAGATCGATAAACGCTCCGTTGGTACCCTGTACGAGGAGACGTTCATCGCGAACGACGATATCCGTCTCCCTGTCTACCGTTGCTGCGGATCGTCGTTGAAGCACGAGCTGTGCATCGAACTCACCGATCCGCGAACCCCCGTCTTCCGGTATGACGGTAAAGATCCGCTGTTCCGTTACGACGATCGGCGCGCCAGGAACGACGCGAACGTCACTCTCCTCGAGAATCTCAAGCGCCCCGGGTTCAAGATGGAGGAGTCGCTCACTTCCAGCGTGTACTACGAGGACACCACCCTGGTAGGGTACGAGCTCCCGGGTCACCACCGGTATCGTCTGCTCTCCTGCAAGGGAGAGAGAAGCAATATCAACCGCCACGAGCTCATATTCTCCTCCGATCGATCGGACGAAGGGAACAACCTCACGAGGGGTAAGCCCTTCTTCGACCGCCGTCTGGTCCTCCGCGGTATCCTGGTAGAGCTCTTCCACCTCTTCCGTCAGCTCCTCAAGCTCTTCCTCCTCTTCGTCCAGCTCGGCCCGTCGCTCTTCGAGCTCGGCCTCCCGCCGATCGAGTTCCTCTTCTTCCTGCTCCGCTTCATCATCGTCATCCGCAGGTTCCGGTTCCGGTGTGTCCTCCTCGGGCTCGTCCGTCGCCTGTTCTTCCTGCGGTGTCTCGTCTTCGACATCGTCGTCATCCCGGGGTTCTTCCGGTTCGTCCGTGTCTTCATCCTCTGCCGGCGGTGCCTCCGGCGTATCCGGTTCCGCCGGCTCTTCGTCCTCCGCGTCGTCGTCATCATCGTCGGCAGGTGGAGCTTCTTCGGTTACCTCGTCTTCATCCGGCGCATCATCTTCGCGTTCTTCCGTCTCCTCGGCGATCTCCCGGCGCCGCTCATCGATCTCCGCTTCTTCCTCTTCGATCTCTGCGCGCTCCTCTGCGATAACTTCGGTGCGTTCCTCGATCACCCGTTCGATAAAGTCGATGATCGCTTTCCGATCCTCGATTCCGAGGTCGGCGCGGGTGCGCAGTTCAGCGATCACTTCCGTGTCGATGAGTTGTCTCGGATCAACGGCGTCGAGATCCCCGGGAACGCGGTCGCCCCGCAGGGGGATCACGATTTGCGTCATACCCGGCCATCGCCGGTACGATGTTGCCAGCCCGACGCGCTCCGGTGAGAGAACGTCTGCCACCGCTTCGCGATAACGCTCTGTAAAGAGTTCTGTACTTCCCCGATATACGGCGTTGTAGATCGTTACGAACCTGGCGAGGAGATCCGCGTCACTCGCATCATAGGCCCAGGCGGTTTCGAGATACCCCGCGATGATCCTCCGAAGGTTTACGATATGGTCAACCCGGGCGGTATCGGAAAGTTCGAAAATATCCGCAGCGAGGCGCGGATCGGTCTCGTCTCCGACGACCCGCTGCACCCGGTAGCGTCCCGCATAATCTCCGCTCCCGCGGCGGGCAACGTCGTTCCCGAGGGTCCGGCCGATACCCCGGATCGCCTCGCGGGAATCGATCTGCTCGACGGGGCCCTCATAGTTTTCAAACTCGATATCGGCGCCCTCGACCGTTTCGAGCTCGCCTTCATCGATCTCGAGGGCGGGAAGCCCCACCACAAATCCGGCGATCAGAAGCGCCGACAACACGGGAAACGTCAGGATCCGACGGATATTCATAACCCCTTCAGTATAGAACATAACGCGGCCCCTGCACAGAACGCCGAGTAATCCGTATACTCCCGGTATGTTTGGGTTTCTCATCAAGAAATCGTTTTTCGATCTCTGGGACAATTTTTTACCGGCAATTCTTGCCAATCTGGGTGGTATCGCAATAGCCGCGATCCCTCTGGTCCTCCCCTCCGTCGTCTCTGCAGGGGGCGCTGCGGTGAGCATTGCAGTCCTCATCGTCGGAGTGTTTCTTACCTTCGTATACCTCGGGGGGGTCTATGCGCTGGCGGCATCGATCACCGATTACGTGTCGCCGGCATGGCAGTCCTTTACCGAAGGGATTACCTCCTACCTGGGGGTCACCCTCCCGTTTGGAGCCGTTGCGGTGGTACACGCGATTCTTATCTCCGTTGCGATACCCGTGTATTCAGCGTTGGGGAACCTGTTCGCCTTGTTGGCGCTGGCGTTTCTCTTCTGGATGTCGGTGATATGGTTCCTGACGGCGCAGTACGTTCTTCCGGTCAGAGGGCGCCTCGACCGTCGATTCTCCACCGTTCTGAAAAAGAGCTTTCTCCTCTCCTTCGACAACGTTATGTTCACGATCGGCGTCGGATTCGGCTCCATCGTGATCATCGCGGTCTCCTTTTTTACGGCGTTTCTTTTTCCCGGAATCGTCGGCCTCGCGATCTGGCACCACGCCGCGATAAAACTGAGGTTGTACAAATACGATTATCTCGAAGAGCACCCGGCCGAAAAACGAACCGATATTCCCTGGGATGTTCTGCTCTACGATGATCGGGAACGGGTTGGAAAGCGGACGCTTCGCGGGATGATCTTCCCCTGGAAAGAGTGAGGGTACCGGCGCCGGTATCCGGGCGTCAGGACTCCGCGTCGGGTTCCGACGACTCGCGAACCGGCGCCTCCCGGTCCGGCGCCTCGCCGCCCGGCGACGTTCCGTCGGGCTCCTCGCCTGCATTCTGGGGGTCTGTACCACGTCGACCCGCGGGCGATCGAACGGACAGATAGAGGAACGGGGTATCGATGATCGCAACAACCGCTTTGAAGAGGTAGGTGGTCACGACGATCTCGACGAGGACGATCGGCGGAAACACTCCGACAAAGGCAACAACCGTGAAGAGAACGCTATCGATCAGTTGGCTGACGATCGTGCTGAGATTGTTCCGGAGCCACAACGGACCGGGAAAGCGGGATCGCCAGAACTGGTAGGCCCACACATCGTGTTGCTGGGCTACGATGTAGGCGATAAGGCTTGCCGCGGTGATCCGCGGGAGAACGCCGAACACTACGAGCAGGTGTTCCTGCATCGTGTCCGAAGGCGCAGGTGTGAACAGGAGCGCCAGTTGCATCAACACCGTCAGTGTTACCACCGCGAAGAATCCGATCCACACTCCCCGTCGTGCCGCCTTCGGTCCCAGCAGCTCGTTGAGAATATCCGTCGCGAGGAACGAGCCGGCGTAAACGATATTGCCCAGCGTCGCCGTAAGACCGAAGAGCTCGATCGTTTTCGATACCTGGAGATTGGCGACGATTCCCGCTATCGCGATCCAGACGTACAGACCGGTGGTCCCGAAGACACGATGCGCGAAGATGATCCCGGCAAAATTTACCAGAAGGAGAACTCCCCACAGCGCTTCGTTACTGCTTACGATGTCCACAGTTCCTCCTGGGAGAAATCAACGGGACGTCGATTGTCCGCAAGGCGTCGGGAAAGGAACTCCGTATCGAGTTGGAGACGCCGGACGAGACGCCGGAGCAATACCTCGCTGATCAGATTCTGTTCGGCAAAGAGAAACGAAAGCGCCCGTTCGGCAAGGCACGGCACCCGGAAAGCGTTGCGCGTCAGCACCGCCCGCTCGCTGGTATCGGACTCGTCGGGCATCCATTCCGCAAGACGCGATCGTTCAGGTGATCGGGTCAGAAGCGCAAGCTCCTCTTCCAGGGGCTCTGCATCCCCCGCCGCGGCGGCTTCTCCGATCGGCTTGAGAACGAGAAAGGTGTACTCTTTTCCCGGGAGCACGTGGTGCGCCTCGCACCGTGTCGCGTAGTTCGGCTCCCGCCCGTCCTGATGACGTCGGTCTCCACCGACGATGATCAACGGATCGAAGTAAAAAGCGGGACACTCCAAACCGTCGACGGAGTAGTACCGGTAGGTATAACTCGAATCGACGAGGCACGTGCGGTGTTCACAGTACGCGGTCAGCGGAAAGAGATCCGTCGCGACCTCAAGGAGTAACTGCGCCGTTGTATTAAACACGGCGTTCCGAAAATTAAGAATCAGTGTGGGCAACACAAACACCAGTCCCCGGGCGTCGGACAGGCGCTGGATCACGTAGGCGATCCGCTCGTCGTAAAACGAGGCCTCATCGATCACCCAGGTACCGTAGTCGCCATTCTCCCTGATCAGCTCCTCGAGTTCGAAAGAGGACGAGATATCCGCGATCGCTCCTCCGAGCTGCTCGTACCCTCCCCGGTATGCCAGCGCGTCCGCGGGATACTCGGAGAAGCGACGTTTGTCGAGGCGAGAGCGAACGAAAAACACCTTCCGCAGGTCCGCTCCGTCGGGGGTGAAACATGCCGGTATATCTCGGTCTTTCGCCCGGGCAACGCGGCTGTCCCGCCAGATCTGGGCGGCAAATCCGGTCTTTCCGGATCCCATCGGTCCCACGACGAGGATTCGTCTACCGGCCTTCGTAAAATCAAAATGGTTGACCGGGTGGTGGACGTGAACTCGAGGAATTCCGAGGGTTCGGTGAAAACCTGCGTACTCCTCAGCAGCGGCAGAGGGCGTCGTCATCGTTTCCGCTGGCTGACGTCGTTCGCACACGTGTACTCCAGGACGTGCGACTTCGCCTCGGTAACGGGAATATCCCGACCTCCCGCACCGATCACCACTGCAAGCTCACCCTCATAGTCGGTTCGCGGTTCAGGAAAATCGTAGTCTCCGAGAATCGCTGGAAGTTCGATCGCATTTCCGGGACCGATGATGCAACTCGGCAGTTTCGGGAAGAGTATCGGCTCCGATGGTTCCTCGTCGTCGAAACCGCGGACCTGAACGGTACCACTTTCGTGAATGTGAGAGCGATAGTTCAGACCGAGGGCGATGATCTTCGACGGACGCACCTCATACGTTGTGTCACCAAAGGGGAGATGAACCGGTCGCACCATCGTCACGCCGAATCAACCACCGTGTTCGCGCATGTTGACGATCGCCTCGACGGCGCGTCTACGCACGGTACGAATATACGGGCTCGCTGCGGTTTCGAGGAGTGCGTTCAGCACCTCCGGATCCGCGAGACCACCGTTCTGTTCCGACAAACGCTCAAGGGAGATGATCAGCGAGAACGCGAGATTGTTATCCGGGGTTGGTCGTGCGTTTTCCCGGATCAGTGTCTGGGCAAGATAGTCGGAAACCTCGTTATTTTCGTTCAAACCGATCTGACCAAGGGCGTACGCCGCTTCGGCCAGCACCATCGGTTCCGGATCGTCTCGAACGATTCGAAGGAGGGTGTTTTTCGCCTGTTCTCCCCCGACCCGTCCGAGAAGCTCCGTCGCTTCTCTTCTGATCTCGGGGAAATTATTGATCACCGCGCCGTTGGACCGGACCTGGCGCGCCACTCCTTCGGTGGCGAGGGATTCCAGAATGACGTAGACACCGTCGTTCTGCAGACCGTCTTCTACCATGGACCGGATGTTCTGCAACGCAAGCCGCTTGAGCTCCTGGTCGTTTGCAAGGGCCTGGCTGCGCATGATCTGCAGTTCCAGGTCCTGACTCAGGTACAGCTCCTCGATCGTCTGACCGGCGGGTTCACTCTCGCGGGTCTCTTCTTCGTCCTGGGCGAATACGGGCAGAACCATCAGCACCAGAAGGAATACGGAAATATACTTCATCGTTGCTCCCTTTATTCTCACCCACTATACCTTAAAACGTGTCGATCTTCCAGCGGTCGTCGATCTTCTTGAGAAGATAGAGGATATACCGCCGGTCGTTTACTTCCATGATCGCTTCCACCGTCGTCTCGTCGATAAAGACGAGATCATCGAGGCGGGCGTTTGAACGGCTGGGGACGACCACATAGTTGAAGTAGTCTTCCAGTGTGCGGAGAGTGATGTTGTTTCGCACGAGGACCGCACTCTGGGAGCTCTGCTCGAGGACGTCGGGGTCTGAGTAGGTGCGCCGATAGTCGTCGGTGAGGTATCCCTGCCACTCACGGAAGTTCCGGTCCGCGATAATCCCGTTGAGCTCGGTGATCGTCTGTTCTACCTCGGTAAACGTCTGGTCGTAGAGCTCATCGGAGACCTCGATGTTCCCCGGTTCGCCCTCCGGTTCCGGTTCGAGTTCAGGCTCCGGTTCCGGTTCCGGTTCGGGCTCAGGCTCCGGTTCGGGCTCAGGCTCCGGTTCGGGCTCAGGTTCAGGCTCAGGCTCAGGTTCCGGTTCGGGCTCTTGATCGTCCTGATCAGACACCACCGGCGCCGCTTCGTCGTCAACATCCGTCGTCGTACATCCACCGATGATGAGTCCGAAAACAAAGAGGGACAACAATGCCACGACGATCTTGTTCATGGTATCAGTGTAGCCGCCTGTACGATTTGCTGTCAATTTATGTTGCGCACACTTCCACCACTTCCTACAATAGAGCCCTGGAGGAACGAGTGGCCTCGGCACGGGATATTCAGAAAGTCATGCATGCATATGCGAAGCACACCGGCAATCCCCGGGTGTCTCGAGAAAACTTCGATGCCTTCGTCGTTCGATACGCGAAACGATTCGCCGAAGACTACCCGGACCTCGCGATGCTGTTAGGAGGGAAACGGGATGAACTTATCACCGCAGGACTGACCCAACTCGAGGAGTCCGGTGTCGTCCAGCTCGAAAAGGGGGACGACGGAACGATTTCTTCGATCTATTACCCCGCCTTCTATACCACCGAGATCGCCAGGTGGTACGGAAAGATGCAGAACGACAAGGATATCCCCTTTCCCGCGGAGGAAGATCTGGATGTCACGATTCCTGCGGGGATTCTTCAGGCGGTGGATGTCACCGACGGGATCATGCACTTTCTCGAATCCGACGAGGTGGATGAATCGCAAATCCTCCTCCTCCGATTCCCCCACGGTGTCCGACCGGTGACGACGACAGTTGAACTTCTCCGCGGACAGTTACTGCCGCTGTCCCTGGCGAAGGTCCGGGATTATCTCCGTACCGGTAAAAACGCGGGCTACATGGAAACGAAAATGAGGGCGATTTTCCGAAATCGGGAAATGCTCGTCCGGGATATGATCGAAAACGCCCAGACCCGACCGGATGATGCCCTCCAGTCGATACGAGAACCGAACGAGTTCCAGTTTCACTTCTGGACACAGATCTCCAGTATGATCATCAAGGAGTACGCCCAGAAGACGGAGAAACTGTCGGTTGAGCATTCGTACTGCCAGGCGGCGTTTCTTCTCGGGTATTACAGTGTCTTTTTCAAGGGACGCCATCAGAAAGATCAGAAGCGGGAAGAAACGCACCGGATTCTTACCGACGCGTTACAGAAACCGCCCTACACCTGCACCGTTCAGGAGGTTTACAACCTTACCGATGACAAGGGTGTGCCCCTTACGAAGCGGGTCACCCGGGAAGAGATCAACGGTTGGCTCGACGAGATGATCAAGCGGCCGAGTTCCGAGAAGATTTCAGAGCTCGTAACGATCAATACCCCCGAAAAAACCGGGCTTATGATCCACTCGAAACAGTACATCCCCCTCCTGATGCGTCAGATCAAGGCCGCACAACCGGTGCTGGTCAAGGAGCTCACCGCCGAGATGGTTCAGACGATGCTTGAAGAACGGGTCGAACCGTGGCTGGAAGACCCTGCCGCGTTCGAGAACGTCCTCGAGAAGAAGGTGCGTGACGAGTTCAGCCTTCTCTACGGGCTGTGTACCTTTCAGACGCTGTTTCTTGTGATAGACGGCCAGGAGTTACCCCAAAGCCAACGCGATGCGGCGCTCTCCCTCATCGATCCGCCGAAAAAATCGATGCGAACCTGGACGGAGATCTTCCGTATCGATCAGGGAGCGATCTACCGCGACGCTCGTTTACATCTCCCCTTCTGGATGCTCGTTCCGGTTCTCCGGGGGATCGTGCGCCTGTTGAAAAAGATGTTCGGTACCACGAATGCAGGACGTCCCCGTGGATCCTCCGGGTCTGTCACTTACAGCCCGATACCGGATGAACCGAACGCCCAGGACACCGCAGCAGCTAAAAGCGCACAGGAGGCGAAACGGAAAAAGTTCTTCGACGATATCGCGGTCCTTCAGAAAGAGTTCGTCAACAGCGATGAGACGCCGGACCAGAAACTCCGGAAGCTTCGTGACCAGTGGAATCCTATCCTCGATCCGGTGAAACGGGACAACCTCGTCGAAGATGTCAACGCACTCTGTCGCGATATGTTACGGCGAATGCGCTATTCCCGCACGATGCAGGCTCCCGATCGTGCGCGAATCGAAGAACTCGCGAAGCGGATCGCTGCGAACTCCGCCTTCGATCGGATAACCCGACGGAAGGCGTTCGAGACGTACCTCAAACTGTACCTTCTTACCGTTCTCCAGCGGATGTGATCATCGCCGATATGCCACGTTTCTCTTTCGCAATTCTTGCCGAACTCATCCTGTCCGTCATGCTGATCGGCGTCGCCCCGCAGGTTCACTCCCAGAGCGCGTTACAGTGGAGCCCGGAAGAGACCCGGCGGTTCGAATCGCTTCCGGCGATCACCGTTGCAACAGACTCCACCTGGCCGCCGATGGAGTACATCAATCGCGACGGTGATCTCGTGGGATTCGACATCGATCTTCTCCGGGAGATCGGTCTGCGACAGGGATTTCGACCGGAGTTCATCACCGTCGCGTGGGACGGAATATTTGCCGGACTCCTCGCGGGACGGTACGAGATGATCGCATCATCAGTCACACTACTGGAAGAACGAACCAGGGTGATGCGGTTCTCCGAACCCTACTTCGTCGCCGCCCAGTACCTCCTCGTCCCCGGCGACGACGAGACAACCGGATCCCTCACCGATCTGGCCGGCGGTGAGGTCGGCGCACAGATCGGAACCACGGGATCGCGGATCGCCGGGGCGACTCCGGGCGTGACGGTCCGAGCCTACGACGATCTTGCTCTCGCGGTAGAGGACCTTGCCCGGGGCCGCCTCGACGGGCTCGTTGCGGATTCGGCGATCGTTGAGTACTTCCTCGGGAGCGCGGGAGCGTATCGCCGGGAGATCCGGATCGCCGGATCACCGTACACGGTGGAGGAGTACGCGTTTGCGATCGACCCGGATCGACCTGGTCTGCAACGTCGGATCAACGAGGGACTTGCTGCGGTGCGGAAGGACGGTACCCTTCGGCGCTTCCGGGAATTCTGGTTTCCCGGTATCACCGGCGCCGAGTGAAACGATGCCGGAACTACCGGAGGTGACGACGATAGTCACGGAACTGATCGACGCCGGTATCGTCGGCGGTCGCATTACCGGCGGCACCGTTCTATGGAAACGGAGTATCGGGGACGAATCTGAACGCGACTTTCTTACCCGCGTCACCGGACGAACGATACTCGAGACGCGACGGCGGGGAAAAAACGTTCTGATTCACCTCTCCCCGCGGGATAGCAGCGAGATTTCTCGGTGCGATGGGGTCCCTCGGGGCGTCGACGACGGGAGGCACACCGGAACCGATGCCGATCCTGCTACGATCTCGGTTCATCCGAGGATGAGCGGACGCCTGTACCTGTGCAGTGCCGCCACGGTTCGCACCGGGTATGAGCGGGTCATTCTTACTCTTGCCGGAGGTCGGGAGTTGCGGTTTTACGATCCGAGAAAGTTCGGTCGCTTCCTTGTGTCGATAGACCCGGACGAGCACGTTCGCCATCTCGGGGTGGAGCCGCTGGCTACCGATTTCACACCGGAGGTGTTGCACGAGATCCTTCGACACCGGCAGCGACGGATCAAACCGCTGTTGATGGACCAACACCTCATCGCGGGGCTTGGGAATATCTACACCGACGAAGCGCTCTGGACGGCGAGGATTCATCCCGAACGACGGAGCACCTCGATCGACATGGAGGAAACGGTGCGCCTCCGGGACGCGATCGTTCACGTTCTGCAGCAGGGAATCGCCAACGGCGGAACCAGTCTCGGTACCGGCAAAAGCAATTTCCTGTTGCCTGCGTCTACGGGGGGAATCGTCCCGAACAATCAGGGGTGTCTGTCTGTGTTCCAGCGGACGGGGTCACCGTGCCCGCGGTGCGGTACCGTCATAATGCGGATCGTCGTCGCCCAGCGGGCGACGCACTTCTGTCCTCGGTGTCAGGTACCGCCTATCGTATAGAGAACCGTGTTGCGAAATGGGAGCTATTTTTATCTGCCTGCCGCATATACGGTGTGTGGACATCTTCGCTGCGGCATCTCCGTGCTGTGAATACAGATACCGCCGTTCCGCAACACTATTATGGATACTATCCAAGGCCCTCAACCAGCGCCGACACCTCGTCCGAGCGGGACAGGCGCTCGATCCAGTCGCGAGGAACCCCGTCGAAGAGCACCGCAGCCAGGCTCCCGACGACAACGGCGCGTCCACAGCTGTCCCCGCAGGCCCAGATATTTCGCCGCACCGCGTCCACATACGAGTCGGTGCCGAGAAGGTTATGCAGGGCTACAGGTACTCCGCTATCCAGCCCGCAAGCGGGGCCGAGCTTCATCGTTACCGTTTTGTTGTCCTCACCGGTGCGGCGAAGCATCTCGTCGATCGCATCCCTGACATCGCCGGGGCTTGCCGCGGAAGCGTCCCGGATCGCCGTTTTGAACCCCTCGGAAGATGCTCCATCGTCCAGGGACCAGCGAAGGAGACGCCCGAAAAACAGCGCCCAGGCGACGGCGGTGTCGTTGTTGTGGGTTACCCGTACCGCCTCCTCGATCGTTCGATCCAGATCGGGATCGTCGGGGAACGCCGCAACCAGGATCGGTACCTTCGTGAGCGCCGGCAGTTGGACGTCGTCCGCACCCGGATAGGTTCGCGTCTCTTCGAGAACCGAGATCATCCGCGATGCCAGGTCCTGTTCGGCATCACCACCCTTCGTCTGGCGTATCGTGTCACGTACCTTTTCGCGCAGATCCTCTCCCCGAAGGATCTGGAACTGCCCGAGCACCTTCGAGGTGACACTCTTCTTCTCTTTCTCTTCCCCGTCGAAGGGTACCGCCGTCGCTCGTTCCAGGAGTTCCTCGTACTGCTTGATCTGGTTGGTCAGGGTGATGCGCGTCGGGGTATCGATATATCCGACGTACTCACCGCCAAAGCCGAAATGGCCCTGAAACGCACGGGCGTAGTGCTGCCAGTCGAACGTCTGCGTCTCCGCGACGGAGCGCAACACGACGAGCATCCCCTCTCCGTACATCGAAAAGTCTCCGGCGTGCCGCGCATCGTGGGCGAAATAGGCAGGAATCCCCTCGTAGTTCGACGGGTCCGGCTCCAGAAATTCCGGAGCTTCCGGGGCGATCCGGCGAATCTTCGGTTGGGAGTATATCCAGTGGAGTCCCATAGACGCTGCGTCTGCAACGAGGGCACCCAGGATTATCTCTTTTCTGCGCGTTTGCCTGTCTTTCATGGTTACAAAAGTATTGCTCCCGCCGGCGAACGTCACTATCGGGAGACCGATACCGGAACCGGCGGCTTCCGGGAGACCCGTGAAGTGATCCCCCCGAAAGCCCTGCCCCCGGCACCCGCAGGCAGATCGCATCAGGCGCCGCCGTTCGTTTCCAACAGGGCCTGCCCCCGGCACCCCCGCCAATCAGATCAGTTCTCGAGGATCGTGATCTCAACCCGCCTGTTCCGGCGACGCCCCTCTTCCGTTGAGTTGTCCCCCCGTGGCTCGGCGGCGCCTACGCCGCGGTAGAGCACCGCCTCGGGATCGCGTACTCCTTCGGCGATGAGGAACTCGCCGACCCGGCGCGCCCGTTCCATCGACAGCGCCTGTCGCCCCGCCGCGGTGCCGGCCAAAGCGGTGTGCCCCGTTACGAGGATATCGTGGCCTCGCCATCGTTCGAGGAGTTCACCGATCCGTTGCAATCGTTCCCGTTCCGCCGGGAGGAGCTCCGCAGAATCCGGAGGAAACCGGACGTCTTCAAGTACGATCGATACCCCCTCGTCATCTTCCTCGACGACGACATCGCGGATCCCCCGTCTCGATACCTCCTCCTCGAGGCGCCGGATCGTCTCGGGCCGGTCGATCGGTTGCGCATCGATCACCTCGGTGCGTGCCATACCTTCGTACAGAATCGTCTGGCCTGTTGAAAGAACAAACTGGATCCAGTACTCCTCCTCGACACCGGCCAGGCGGCCCGCAGTGTTGTCCCAGTAGAGGCGCTGCCGTGATTCCCCCGTCACCGTCTCGGGATACACCGCAGCATCTCGACGTTCCCGGTGGGCGATGCCGTACCTGGCATCGATGCGGTGACGGGTTCTGCCGTTCCAGATCTCCTCTCCCACGTACCGGTACGAAGCGACCGCTTCGAAGACCAGAGGGTCCGTCAGGCCGTACCCTTCAGAGAGATCGTGCACCTCCCATGCCGGTGCGAACCATTCGCTCCCCGGTGAGACCGCCTCTTCAGGGAAACTCGGGAAATCACGAACCACCGGCATGAGATATCGTTCATCGATCGACATACTCCCCCGGGTGGTCCGGGTAAAAGTGCTGGTATACCGATCGGTCACGCCCACCGCTTCACCGGATCGTCGGTCCGACTCGGTCAGAAAGAACTCGGCGTCCACGATCGCCACGTCGTCCGCCGGTTCCTGTTCGAACCTCACCCTGGTAACGATCTGCGCGATCCGGGCGAGCCGGCCGTCGAGAGAGATCTCCTGATCGTTTACCGAAACCAGGCGGTATCGTTGTGGTCGTGACACGTCATGACGAAGCAGAACGCCTTCGGTGACCGGTGTACCGGGCGCGGAGACGATCGCGGGAGCGGGCTCGCCGGCGTGCACTCCGGGAGACGGGGCGTGGTCGGTTCCGTGTGCGGTGAGTGCGATAACGGCAAACACGCCGACAACGATCGTGAGTGGTCGTACCTTCATACCGAATTTGTCGGCACGACAGGTTCGTTGACGCACCCTCAGTGGAAATCGCGGCTCCCCGGTGTTACCGGTCGACGGGGAAGCTCGGGGTGCCACACCGATTCCACGATGAGGTGTACCACTCCGTCACTGTTCTGGATCGCCCCCCGGACACCGAGAAAGGATGCGGTCAGGAGGACGGGACGCATCTCTTCGTACCGCTTTTTCCAGATGATGAGATTGACGAACCCCGTCTCGTCTTCGAGGGTCATGAACACCGTTCCACTCGCGGTGGAGGGACGCTGCCGGCAGATCACCATCCCGATGTAGGAGATGCGATCGTCGTGCTCCGCATCGCGCACATTCGTCGCCGTCGGGTACCCTCGCTCCGAGAGCCACTCCCGGTACGGTTCGAGGGGGTGCGCGGCGGTGCTGTGGCCCCCGGCGCGATAGTCCCAGGCGATCCGTTCGAATGCGTCGAGGTGCCTGAACGTCGGTTCCCGCGGGCGTTCGTTGACCAAGACCGGCGCAATGGACCGAGCCGTACCGGCGAGTCGCCCCCCACCTCCGGACCGTGGCGCGTCGACGGTTCGCCCCAGGGAGCTTCGTCGCTCCATCGCGACCCACACCGCGTCGCGCCGGGGGATACCCTGGGCATCGAATACCCCTGCCTCGACGATCCTGATCGCCCGATCCCGGTCGATTCCGAGATCCCGGAAGATCCCGGGGAGCTCCCCGGTCTGTATCGGCCGGCCCCGGGAGCTCCACCGTCTTCGAACCGTCTCGATCCTGCGATGATCTTCCCGTCCGAGGCCCTTGATAAACCGGAAACCGAGGCGGATCGCAAAGCCGGCGTCTCGGGATACCCTCCCCTCCGGGGTACCCCCTCCCGAGGGCCGCCCTGTCCGTTCGCGACGACCTCCGGGAAAGCCCTCCCCGGGATCCCGCACTTCAAGGGTACACTCCCAGTCGCTCCGGAAGAAATCCACGGGGCGAACCTCCACCCCCACGCGCTGCGCGTCGTGAACGATCGTCGAGGGCGAGTAGAACCCCATCGGCCACGCGTTCAGGAGGGAGCAGAAGAAGATCACCGGGTAATGTGCTCTGACCCAGGCGGTGGAGTACGCGATGAGAGCGAAACTCGCGGCGTGACTCTCGGGAAAGCCGTATTCTCCGAATCCGCGGATCTGCTCGAACACCTGTTCCGCAAAGGGGCGCTCGATCCCCTTCGCGACCATTCGTTCCACGATCCGTTCGTGGTGGTGTTCGATCCGCCCACGGCTTCGCCACGCCGCCATATCACGCCGGAGACGGTCCGCCTCACCGGGAGTGTAGTCGGCGGCAACGATCGCCAGTTTCATCACCTGCTCCTGAAAGAGAGGCACCCCCAGGGTCCGTTCCAGCACCGGTTGAAGGTCCCGATGAGGATAGATGATCTCCTCGTCACCGTGACGACGCCGGAGGTAGGGGTGTACCATCCCGCCGGTGATCGGTCCGGGACGAACGATGCTGATCTCGATCACCAGGTCGTAAAACTCCCGGGGGAGCATTCGCGGCAGCATCGCCATCTGGGCACGGCTTTCCAGCTGAAACACCCCCACCGTCTCGGCGCGACGGAGCATCGCAAAGGTGCGGGGACAGTCACGGGGGATCATCGCCATCTCCATCGAGATCCCGAGGTGATCCGCCATGAGACGAAACGCGTAATCCAGATGGGTAAGCGCTCCGAGACCGAGGAGATCGAGTTTGAAGAGGTTCATCGATTCCACCGCGTACTTGTCCCACTGAATCACGGTGCGATCCTCCATCGTGGCGTTCTCGATCGGGACGATCCGGGCGATCGGGTCTCGTCCGAGAAGAAAACCGCCGGGGTGGATCGACAGATGTCGCGGAGTGTCGATGATCGCGTCCACCACTTCAAGAAACCGTCCGACCAGAGGATCGGCGGTGTCAAAACCGGCGACGCCAAGCGCTTCGTCCACTGCGTACCCGTGGTGCCCCAACTGTTTCGCAAGCTGGTCGAGATTCACCTCGGAGAATCCGAACACCTTCCCTGCTTCTCGTACCGCCGATCGCTTCCGGAACCGCACCGTATTGGCCACCATCGCCGCGTAGTTCCGTCCGTACCGGCTATAGACGTACTGAATCACCTCTTCCCGGCGGCGATGCTCGATATCCAGGTCGATATCGGGAGGCTCCGCCCGTTCCCGGGAGATGAAACGTTCGAACAACAACTGCGCCTGGACGGGGTCAACGGCGGTGATACCGAGACAAAAACAGACCGCAGAGTTCGCCGCTGATCCGCGCCCCTGGCAGAGGATCCCTTCGGAACGGCAGTACTCGACGATCTCGGCCATCGTCAGAAAGTAACCGCCGTACTGCAGCTCTTCGATGAGATTCAGCTCCGATTCGAGCTGACGCGACACCGCCGGCGGCACTCCCTCGGGGTAGCGACGGGCCGCTCCGGCACGGACACGACGACGCAACAGTTCGCTCTCCCCGAGTTCGGCGCTTCCGGAGGCCTCGGGATAACGGTACTCCAGTTGATCAAGAGTGAAGGTGATCATCCCTGCGATCCGTTCCGTCTCGGCGATCCACTCGGGGTGGTCGGCGTAGCGGCGGACGATCGTACGGGACGGAAGCAGACCGTACGATCCGTTCGGCAGAAGAAGATCTCCCGCCTCGTCGAGACGAACTCCGCGATCGATACAACGAAGCACATCGTGCAGGTGCCGTCGCGAGGTATCGTGGTACAGGACTCGCGGGAGGGCTACCGGAGGCAGGGTGTGACGGCGGGCGTAGGAAAGCAGTCGTCTCTCGATCACCTCCTCCTCCGGACGGAAGTGCCGGGAGATACCGACCCAGGTACGCCCGGAAAATGCGGATCGCAGCTTCTCCGGCTCCCGGGTCTCTTCGGTGATGATCAGGATCAGCCCCGGTGCGGCATCACGAATCTCCCCGGGGGTGACGGAACACTCCCCTTTCGGAGATCGCATCTGTCCGAGGGAGATCAACTCCCCCAGATTCCCGTACCCCTTGCGATCGATCGCGAGAAGGAGCACCGACGAGGCGGTGTCGACGGTAATCTTCGCGCCGACGATCAGGGAAAACGGTCTCTCCCCTGCGTGTTTTTGATGATCGTGGTCCCCTCCGGGTTCCTGTACGTGCTCCCCCGCGTAGTCCCTCCAGGCGTCCCTCGCCTGTACCACCCCCGCAAGAGAGTCCCGGTCGGTGATCGCAAGGCCCGGGAGTCCGAGATTCAGTGCGGTTCGCACCAGCTCCTCAGGGTGGCTTGCCCCGGTGAGGAAGGTGTAGTTGCTCTCCACCCACAGGGGAACCCACCGCGCCGTCACGCCGGCCATCCCTGGACGATCCACCGCGCCCTCACGCCGGCTATCCCTGGACGATCCGGCGGGGGTCACGCGAGCCATCCCTGGACGATCCAGCGGGCGTCGGAGACGGTGCGATATCCCCACAGGAGTGTGCCGCCCGGGTAGCCCCGATAGCTGTAGATCCGGTCCGCCTCGTCACCGTTCCACCATTCTCCGGCGTATACGAACGGACCGTACCGGACCGGAGGGAGCGCCCCGGGGTCTGGATGCGCCCCGGAGTTCGAATGCGCCTCGCGATACGGGCGCACCTCGCGGTGACGGTTGCTTCCGTGGGGGACCGCCCCGTCGATCAGGATGCGCCGGATCCTGACGCGGGGAGACTGCGCGCCGGTACCGGTCGAATGTGTCCTGGAACCGCCTGTCCGGTACCGGTCCGAAGAGATCTCGATCCGGGTAAACCGCTGCTCCGGAGCCCGACCCGGTTGCAGTTCGATGCGGAAAACTCCGGCGGTTCCAACCCGCGCCTGAAGGATCGCAAGCGCTTTGCGTTCATTCTCTCCGGGACGTACCGGTGTGCGCCTTCGGATACCGGACCCATCCTCTCCTCCGGCGACGTGCTCCGTTCCGGCATCCCCTGTTCCGGCTGCATTCCCGGTTCCAGCTGCATCCCCGGTTTCGAAGGAGGCAAAGGTTCCCTGTATCACAGAAGGGATTTCAGTGCAGGGTACAACCTCGATCTCTTCGATCTCCCGGGCGCGCCATGCACGACGCTCCAACCGGATCGCAAGAAGACGACCGATACTCGCAACGTCTCGCGTCACTCCGCCGCACTCGATCGTCTCCGGATGGGACCGGTTGTTATCGTCAATAAAGGTGAAGCGAACTGCTTTGATCCACTCCCCTCGTTCCCGTATCGCCGGCAGCGCCTGTTCCAGGAGCTGTATCGCAGCCGCACATAGCGGCGTTGCAGAAAGTAACGGGGGCTCGTAGCGCATCTGCTCCCGGATCTCCCCGGTCGTCCCCGCCTCGTCCCGGGGAGGGACACCGTCCATCTCTCCCCGGACAAACCGGTGGATCTCCCGAAGACGCTCTCCAAAGCGCGGCAGAAGGCGATCTTCCGGGAGATCGATAAACTCACCCACGCGGGTGACGCCGAGCAGAGCGAGTCTCTCGAGATCACGCCCGTCGAGGGGAAGGTACGAGATCCGCCGGGACCGATACCATCGAACCTCCCTCTCCCGATCGGGGAAGGTCACAACCCGAAGTGCCGGGAACGTGTACATCCCCGGGCCCGATACCCGGCACTCCGAACCGGATACCCGCCTTTCCGGCCCGGACACCCG
>JBKHFT010000010.1:0-37428 GCA_046540055.1 Alkalispirochaeta sp. | reverse complement strand
GACCGACGCCGACGCGCTCCCGGCTGCCGTCGCGGAGGCGCCACCTGCCGTGTCTACCGCGCCCCGGCGGTTGAACCCGACCGGCGCCTCGATCTCGCATTGCAGACCGATCGTCCACCGCAGATCGCGTTCACTTCGCAGCCCGGCCCGGCGTTCGACCTCTTCGACCTGGAGATCGTGGATAACCTCTACCGTGTCCTTGACCGCGCCGAAATGGCGCGTTCCATCACGCAACTCCGTCGCGCCGGTGAGGCGCCGTACTCGTTCGCGATCGAGTCGGGGGAAAGCACCGGCTGGATGATTACCGACTGGATCGAAGATCGTCTCCTCCTGGCGATCCCTCTGGAACGGTACGACGCATGGTCCCGGGGTCAGTTGAGTTTCCGCAACCCCGTGGTGGAACAGGTGGTCACCCGCACGATCCGGCGAGCGGGACGCGACGTCTCGTCGGCGGAGATATGGTTATCGTCGTCGAGGCAACGGCGGCAGCGCGGGCGTTATTCCGCTTTCTGAACAGTCCCGAGGCGGCACGCCTGCTTGCCGAGTCATTAGCCGCGGAAGGACAGATCGGGCACGTAGTCGCCCACGATTCGGCGGTACCCGAATGGTACGACGAGCCCCAGCGCTCATTCGCGACGATCATCCGCGACGCCGACCATCTCCGCTACGACGCGTCGGATCGCATGAATCGTGAGGTCGGTATGGAGCCCTTCATCACCGGCGCGCGTTCGATGGTATACGGCGCCGATGTAACGGGCACCCTCAACTCGATCGATCGCTACCGTCGGAACTCCCTCCGGTAGCACGTGGGCCGGCGGAACCGTCAGGTGTTCGTTACAATCGTCCGTGCTGTACGCGACTGTATTATGAAAGGTTCCGCGCAGCCCGGGGTTCGATATCCGATGCCGCCGGCTCTCCTAATCTATACCGGTGTCGGCGAGAGACACCGCGCCAGGAATGCCTTCTACCCCATTGCGTCGGATGCGGGAAGAGCGTAGGCTTGTACGCAGCATGCCGTTGTTTGGAAAACGTCGAACGTCCGGGGCACCGCGTCCGGCGGATTACAACGATTACAAAGAGGTCGTCCAGACCCACACCGTGCCTGTTCTCGGGTTATGCCACTTCGCGCTGCGGCAGGCGGCAAATCCGGCGTTTCCGTGTCGCGATTTTCTGAGCAGCTTCAACCGTGAAACGACCCGTCTTCAGGAACTGATCGACTCTCACGGGGCACAGACCAACGAGTTGTGGTTCCCGTTCCGGGAGGCGATCGCTGCGGCAAAGAACTTCTCCGTCGTCACCTACGATATCCTGCACATCCGGCAGTCGATCGAACGTTACCGCCTTCTGGAACTGCAGGATCAGTTCCGGGCCAAGACCGATGCGGTGATCGAGACGTTCAAGGAGGCGATTCTCGCAGTCGCGTCACAGATCATCGACCAGAGCCGTCACTGCGAGGTCCACCCCGAGGACGTTCCCGACGACTTCAAACCGTGTATCTCCGATCCCTTTCTGTACCGTCTGCCCACCGATCGTAATGTCCGCCACGTCGACCGGATCGGCGAGCAGGTGGTGTACCTGGCGACGCAGTTTCTGAACCTCTCGGAGGACGCGGATGTCCGGGACGTACTCTCCGAGCGGGAGGAGGAGTCCTACGGGGAATGGATCCCCTATCCGATCAGCGAGGAGCGGATGCGCATCGTTGAGGCGCGTTTTCACAACCTGCAGTCCCTCTACGATACGTACATCTTCGAGTCCGACCTTGAGCAACAGAACGAGCAGCTCCCGTACCTTCGCGGGCATATCAGCATGATCTACCATCTCCTGTCGGTGGGAACGGATCTGGTCCACTACTTCATCCGCCACATGAGCTCCCTCCGCCGCGATACGTACCAGGAGTCGCGGTTTCCTATCGAGCCGATCCGGCTGCGTGATCTTGTATTCGAATACCCCTTGCAGTACGCCAGGGAGTATATGGAATCCGCGGTTCACCTCTGCCAGACGATGATCCAGCGGTATACCGAACAGGCGGAGATCGAAGTGCCGATTCCGAACTATCGGGGGTTCCACGTCCGTCCCTCGACACTGGTAGCGCGGATCGTGCTCCACTACGGAAGCGCGGTGAAGATGTATCTCGGTGAAGAGGAGTACGACGCCTCATCGCCTCTCGATCTCTTCCGTGCCAACGAGGCGATCAACGCGACGAAACGGCGGCAGATCGGAGAGATGCTCGCCAGGCGGCCGGAACTGCAGTCCTCTATCCCGGAAACGTACGAGGAACTGGTGAAGGAGCTGCAGCTGCTGTTCGTACATCTCATGAACGAGGGGCACATCGTGCTCTACGATACGGACCTCCTTTTTGGAGACCTCCAGGTCGAGAATGACCCTACCGTTGCGGACCTCGCGGCACGGTACGTTCGTCACTTCATGTCGATCGCCAAGATGGATATCCGCAGCGATATCACCGTCCGCTTCAAGGGGGACAGCCGGGCGTTGAAGGACCTGGAGATCCTGGCAAAAAACGGCTACGGCGAGGATCAGATGGGGAACAACATCGTTCTCCCCGACGAGCTCAGTTATTTGTCACGGTAACGACAGCACACTGCCTGTGTTGTTCCGGTAAAACCGCTGCGCCGCCTTCTCCAGCCTGCTCATCGCCTCATCACCGGTACAGTGGGAAAGGCCGAGTCTGATCGTCTCGTTTTCCGACAGGAAGGTGACCGCCTCGTCGAGGCGCTCGCCTTTCGCTTCGATCAGGTGGGTTCCCCCGAGGATCGCGAGAATCGGTGCGTTGTACCGAGCGGTAATCGTGGAGATCATGTTCATGATCCCCGGATGAGAACACCCGACGAGCACCACGATTCCACCGTCCACCTCAATCACCAGGGACACCTCGTCGTGAAAGTCGTCGATCTCGGTTCCGACGGTGCCTGGACGGTGAACGACGAAGCGCGGGTTCGCGACTTCCAGCGGATGGGTACGCTCGAAACCGGTGACGATGTGTATTCCCGGTGCGATGGTACATCCATTGCCCGACACCGGTTCCACCGGGAACCCTTGCATCCGTGCCCATCCTTCATCCCAGGACGGACCGATATACCGGAGGTTGCCGTTCTCGGCGGCGTATTTGGGGTGGAAGAGATCACGGTGTACGTGGAGGGTATACTTCGCGGGGATCGCATCGACCAGGTACGGAAACCCGTCGGTGTGGTCGTAGTGCCCGTGGCTGATGACGACGTGATCCACGGTAGCGAGATCTTTTCCCAGGTGCCCGGCGTTGGAGAGGAACAGTCCACTCTGTCCCGTGTCAAAGAGGACCGTTGTGTCGTCCCGTTCGATGAGAAACGAGACGCCGTGTTCCGTTTTCAGACGCGAGTCGCTACCGGGACGGTCTTCGATAAGAGTTGTGATCGTTGTGTCCATGAGAACTCCTTCTATCTGTACAGTCTATACGATAGGAGCGCAGGAGTCGCGCCGGATCAGTTCCGTGGGCAGAATGTATCGGGAGTCTACCGTTTCGCCCCGGATCATCTGCATCAGGATCTCCGCCGCGCGGTGTCCCTTGTCGTATCCGGGTTGGGAGACCGTCGTAAGCTGGGGCCGGACCAGTTTCGCCTCGGGAATATCGTCAAATCCGACGAGAGAGATGTCGTCGGGTACCGTGTATCCCTGCTCCTCCAGTCCTTCGAGAATACCCAGGGCGATCACGTCGCTCATCGCTACGATCGCACTTGGTTTCTGGGGACTCCGGAGGATCTTCTCGGCGGCGAGGCGCCCGCCGGCGAGGGATGATTCGGTCTCGAAATAGAGTGACTCTTCGATTGGTGTCGGTCGGGCCGATGCAAGGGCGCGCTGGTATCCGGCGATTCGACGACTTTTTACATACGAACGGTTCTGGAGTTGTGGTTCGTCGGAGAACGCAACGATCCCGATACGGCGGTGTCCGATGGAGAGGATGTGTTCCATGATCGTCTCCGCGGCACGTTCGTCGTCGATGCCGACAACCGGAAATCCCCCGCCGATTCGGCCGTCGATCGTCACGAACGGGAGGTGTCGGCGCCGTATGAGTTGAACCGCTTCCATTCCCGGTTCGAGACCGATCGTGATCAGCCCGTCCACTGCGGCGCTCCGGACGCCTTCGAGGACCGACTCTCGCAGGGGTGGTATCAATGTCAGAGAGTGGCCGTCGGTACCGCAGACCGCACCGATTCCCTGGACGATCTGGGACAAGTGGGAGTTTCGGAACGCAAGGGGGATCACCTCCGGAAGCAGCAGTCCGATCGAGCCGTGACGCTTGAGGCTGAGGGTCCGGGCGACGGGGTCCGGAACGTAACCGAGCTGATCCGCAACGGCGAGGATCCTGTCCCGCGCTTTTTCACTGATACGCCCGGGGTCGTTGAAGGCAAAGGAGACGCTTGTCTTTGAGTATCCCGCGACTTTCGCAATATCGTTGATCGTGACACGCGCCATCGCCATCTTCTTCTTTCGTCGGGGAACTACTTGATCGATCCGGCGACCATACCGCTGACGATCTTTTTCTGTGCGATGAAGAAGAGGACCAGCACGGGAATCATCGCCATCAGAATCGCCGTGAGGATCAGGTCCCACTGTTTCACGTAGGCGCCGGCGAAGTTCGCCACCGCCAAGGGGAGTGTCTGGATCCTGTTGCCCTTTCCGAGTACCAGCAGGGGCAGGAGAAAGTCGTTCCAGATCCACATCCCGTGGAGGATTCCGATCGTTGCGTGTACCGGAGTGAGGAGAGGGAAGATGACCCGGAAGAACACCTCCGGCATCTTGCAGCCGTCGATGATCGACGCCTCTTCGAGCTCGAAGGGGATGCTCTTGATGAATCCATGGTACACGAAGACCGACAGGGAGAGTCCGAATCCGAGGTACGCGAGAACGATCCCGAAGTAGGTACGCAGAAGGCGTACCCCGGTGACCATGAAAATGGTCCGGAACCATGAAACCAGCGGAAACATCACGATCTGGAAGGGAATCACCATCGCCGCGACGAAGATCAGGAACAGGACCTGGGAGGTTCGTGTCTTTGTCCGTACCAGCACCCACGCTCCCATAGCGGGAAAGATCGTAACGAAGAGGAGCGAGAGGGCCGTGATGATCACCGACGAGAAGAACGACGATGCGTAGCGGATGTTCGGACTCGTCCAGATCGATTGCATGTTGACGAAGAGCCGGCTCCATTGTTCCGGCAGTTGCATCGGGTACTGCGTGACGGAGAATGCGTCCTTTGCGGAGTTTATCAGGACGATCACGAAGGGGTAGAGGTAGATCACAAGGAACGCGATCACAATCGCCTCGATGATATAGCGTCTGAAGTGTTTCATCAGAGTTCGAGCTCCTTCCGTTTGTTGATCGAGACCTGAACGAGGGAGAACGCGACGATGACGACGAAGAACACCACCGCCCGTGCCTGTCCGGCGGCGAGGTCGTTCCCCACAAATGCGGTGTTGTAGATGTTCATCGCAAGCAGCTCGGTACCAAAGATCGACTCACCCATAAAACGCGTCGCCGGTCCGCCGCCGGTGAGAGAATAGTTCACGTCGAACTGTTTGAACGAGTTCACCAGGGTGAGGAACATCGTGATCGTAAACGCCTGGGCGATCATCGGAACGGTGATGCTCTTGAACTTGTGCCACTCCGTCGCTCCGTCGATCTGCGCCGCTTCGTAGAGCTCCCCGGGAACCCCTTCGATCGCCGCGACATAAATCATCATGATATACCCTGCGTATTGCCAGCTCCCGACGATTACCAGAGCGATGATCGAGGTTGGTACCTCGCGGAGGATGAGGTTATCCGGGTCGGCAAGGCCGGAGAGGAATCCCACGGCGTTACCGATCGCGGGAATCGCGTTATTGAAGATGAATTGCCAGAGATATCCGAGGATCAGCCCACCGATAAGGTAAGGCACGAAGAACCCCATCCGGTAGGCGTTCCGGAGTTTCAGTTTACTTGTTACCGCCAGGGCGAGGACGATCGCGAGGACGTTGATCACCGCAACGTTGACCACCGTGTAGATCGTTGTGATCAAGAAGGAGTAGAGAAACGCCGGGTCCTGGAAACTGTCGATGAAGTTCTGTAATCCGACGAAGGCGATTCCCTGTCCGGCCCTCGCGGTGGCGTTCCAGTCGGTCAACGAATAGAACGCTCCCACGAAGAACGGGATCGCTACGATCATCACGAACGCGAAGAGGATCGGTGCGAGGAATACCCAGAAGGTCAGGCTGTTCTTATGAAATCGGTTCATTGTGTGCTCCTCGAGGAGCCACCCCGCAGGGCCCGACGAGGACCCCTGCGAGGTGGACGATCAGGCGCGCCGGAGCGCGCCGGGTCGGCCTCGGTCAGTCGGCGAGGCTTTCGAACGCAGCGGTCATCTGATCGACGAACTCCGCCTTCGTGATCCGACCGGTGGCGAACTGGTTGTAGATCGGGGCAAGAGTCTGGTCCCGGAACTCCCCGGAGAACTGGTACTGGTTCCAGGAGTAGACCTTGCCGGCCGCCGCCCATTCCTGCACGGAGCGGGAGAGCTGCCCGGTAGGGTTGAGGTCGACGTTGGCAAAGGCGGGAATCATGCCCGCTTCGTTGACCATGAAGTCCTGTCCCGCTTCGGTATAGACCATGTCGTGGAGGAACTGTTTCGCCGCTTCGATATTGTCCGACTCGGCGTTGATCACGTAGAAGGAGGGCGCGGAGACAAAGATTCCGTCGGTATCTTCTTCGAGTGCTCCATGGGGAGCGAACGCCATCGGGAACGTCGCGTTCGCCGCGTCCATGTTGGGATCGACCCAGTTGCCCTGGTGGAGGAACGCCGCCTTACCGGTGGCGAAGGCACCGACCTGGGCGTCGTAGTTTCCGGTGGTCAGGACCGAGGAATCCGCATACTCGAAGAGGAGCCCGACCCAGTCGGCATACTGTTCGAGACGGTCCTGGTCGACTTCGCCGTCCTGCAGGTCCCGGACGACGCTCAGGTCACCGTAGGGAAGCCCCGCAGAGAGAAGGGAGTTGAAGTTGTGGTGCGCTGTGACCCATCCCATATCTGCCGAGGCCGCCATCGATACGACCGAGTCGATTCCGAGCTCGTCTTTCATGCCGTCGATCTTATCGAAGGCTTCACGATAGGCGTCCAGGTTCACAAGGGAGGCGGGATCAACGCCGGCTTCGTCGAGAATATCTTCGTTGTACGCCATGCCCCATCCCTCGATCGCCACGGGGAAGCCGTATACGGTTCCGTCCACCGTAAACGCCACGGAGGTGTCGTCAACCCACTCCTCATCGGAGAGATCGAGGATCAGACTTTCCCACTCACGGTAGTCCTCGATACCGGCGATGATGAAGATGTCCGGCATCTCGCCGGCTGTGTAGTCCGCCCGGAGTTGCTGTCCGAGGGACGTGCCTGAGGAGCCACCAACCGATTTGATCGTGATATCGACACCACTCTCTACACTCCAGACGGCACCGTACTCCTGGAGCATCGCGTCGATCTCCGGTTTGTTCTGCATCAGGGTGATGCTGCCACCGTCTTCCTGTGCGCCGGAGGCGAAGGAAAAACCGGCAACCACGGTGAGTGCCAGCAGGATCAGTCCAAGTTTTCTCATACCATATCTCCTTTTCGGTAGATGAAATTGAATGTAAACCGATTTACTAAACCGGTTTTCCTCCAACCTAAACCGGTTTAGACGCCTTGTCAAACGTTTTTTTGGAAATGACGGCGTGGAGAAGACGCCGGGAGTGTTGTGCAGGCAGAGGCGAATTCGGAGCGGCCCGACGGGCATGACGGAGCGTCCCAGTCCGGCTACACCATCCCCGCGAGGGTGGCCGGGAGGGGGCTTCACCATTCCCGCAAGAGCGATCGGCCCGATCGTGAATCCGACAACCACGGGAATCAGTACCGCGAGCACGCCGGGGAGGGCGATACTCCGGAGGGCGTCTTTCGTCGCCCCCGGGTAGCCGCGCCCCCCGGGTAGCTGGGTAGCCGCGCCCCCCGGGTAGCTGGGTAGCCGCGCCCCCGGGTAGCTGGGTAGCCGCGCCCCCGGGTAGCTGGGTAGCCGCGCCCCCCGGGTAGCTGGGTAGCCGCGCCCCCCGGGTAACCCGCATTTGTCGGTTCTTAACCGAATTTCCTTGTGGCACCGTCCGATTCGGGATACCCTGTTATATTCGGCTGCCGACCGATAAAACGACGCAACCTGGGAAGGGGAGTACACGGACGATGACAACGATACCGAAGATGGTAAGAGAGATGGCACGAAGCCATCCCGACGTTCCCGCGCAAATGACGCGAGAGAATGGAGGTCCCTTTCAGTCACGGTCGTACCGGACGCTGTACGGTGATGTCCTTTCCTTCGCGGCGGGGCTTCGTACCCTTGGCGTACACCGGGGCGATCGGGTGGGCCTCGTCTCGGAAAACCGGGTGGAGTGGCTCGTCACGGACCTTGCGGTGCTCTCCCTTGGTGCCGCCGATGTTCCCCGGGGAAACGACAGTACCGCCGACGAGCTTTCATTCATTCTCGGTCTGCCTGAGTGCAACGTCGTCGTTGTCGAAAACGTTGCGCAGCTCCGGAAGGTCACACGCGTGGCGGGGTCCCTCCCGAAGCTGAAGCATATCGTGATCTTTGACGGCGAGATCGCCGAGCACCCGATACCGGGCGTTGCGGGCCACACCTACCAGGCCGTTCTCGAAGCCGCTTCCACCACCGCCACGGTGCACGCAGCCGAAACGGAGATCGATGCAGGGACGCCGGACGATCTCGCGACGATTATCTTCACCTCCGGAACGACGGGGGAGCCCAAGGGAGTGATGCTCACCCACCGGAACTTCATGTATCAGGTCGAATGCATCCCGGACCGGGTGGTCCTCGAACCCGGTGACATCTGGCTCTGCGTCCTCCCGGTATGGCACTCCTTCGAGCGGATCGTCCAGTACATCGCCCTGTGGAGCGCGACGACCCTGGCGTACTCGAAGCCGATCGGGAAGATCATGCTCGACGATATGGCGGAGATCCGGCCGAAATGGATGGCGTCGGTTCCCCGAATCTGGGAGGCGATCCGGGCGGGGATCTACCGGAATATTCGCGCCCAGGGTGGCGTGAAAGAGGCGCTGTTCACCTTCTTCGTCGCCGTCGGGGGAACGCACAAACGGTTTTCCGATATGTTCCGCGGCTTGATCCCCGACTTCCGACGACGAAACCGGTTCCTCGACAAGATCGTCGCTGCCGGCCCCCTCCTGGCGCTGACGCCGATCAAGGCGCTCGGAAACGCCCTCGTCTTCGGAAAAATCAAAGCGCGCCTCGGAGGGCGGTTCGTCGCGGGCGTGTCGGGGGGTGGCGCACTTCCCCCGGCGGTGGACGCGTTCTTCGGGTCCGCCGGAGTGCTTCTCCTCGAGGGGTACGGGCTCACCGAGACCGCTCCGGTTCTGGCGGTCCGGCATCAGCTCAGGGCGGTTCCCGGCACCGTTGGAGAGCTCCTGCCCGGTACGGAGTGTCAGATTCGCAGCGAGGAGGGCGCCGTCCTGCCTCCCGGCGAGATGGGGATCATCTTCGTCCGGGGCCCGCAAGTGATGAAGGGGTACTATCAACGGCCTGAGCTGACCGCCGCGGTTCTCGACGGAGAGGGTTGGCTCAATACCGGCGACCTGGGAATGATCTCCCATCGGGGTGAGTTGAAGATCACCGGCCGCGCCAAAGACACGATCGTCCTCCTCGGGGGAGAGAATATCGAGCCTCTGCCGATCGAACAGAAGCTGCAGGAGAGCGACTACATCGAGCGTGCCGTGATCGTCGGGCAGGACCAGAAATATCTTGCCGCCCTGATCTGTCCCAACCAGGAAGCGATCATCGCCTATGCCGACGAAAACCACGTACCGTACATGGAGAGCACCGATCTTCCGGAAAGCGAGGCGATTCGGGAACTGATCGACGGCGAAGTGTCGACGATGGTCAACCTCCGTACCGGCTTCAAGGGGTTCGAACTGATCTATCGAACTACCCTTATCCCCGACGACTTCGAGATCGGCCGGGAGTTGTCGGCAAAGCAGGAGATCAAGCGTCACGTTATCGGTGAACGCTACGGTAAGGTGATCCGGAAGATGTTCGAGTAGAGGGGACCGGAGCGGTCCCGGACAACCGCACCGCTCCTGTCTGTTACCTCGTCTCTGTCGGTGCGGCCGTGTCACCCTCCATAATCCTGAGCAGCTCCCGCCACGCCGTACCTCCGGCGCCCATTACCGACTCCTCGGCGGCAGTAACGATCGCATCCCACCGCTCCGTGTGGTGCTCCTCCATCCATCGCGCCGGGCGGGGAATCCGGTACACCCCGCCCCGATGAGGCATTCGTCCCGGGACGAACCCGATACGCCCCCCGATCCGGACCGCCCGACGATAGTGGGGTACGCAAAGCCCGCGGGACGCCTCAACGGCGCGGCGCAGCTCCGGGTCGGTCTGGTGTCGGAGAAGGTTGGTGAGAAACTGAACGGTCCACCTCTCGATTCGGTCGCAAAGCACGCACTGTTCCCGCTCCGCCCGCCGTCCCTTTTCGGCGGGTGACGTACCCGTCCTCCGTCGGGTGATCCCTCGGATCGCCCTGCCGACGGCACCCCCCGATTCGGCCCGGATCCACCCTTTCCGGTGCCGATACAGCGGCGCATAGAGCATCGTGACCGCCGTTCCGTCCCGGTGTCCCGCGAACACGGCGGCGTGGTGCGGGCAGAATCCGTCGGCCGACAGAAAACTGTCCTGAAACCCCTCGGTTCCGATCGCACCGTACAGCGTAGCATCCCAGAACCGTGATTCTGCCTCCCCGATCGCCGCACAGAGAGGACAGCTTCCGGGATGATCGGTGAACGCCTGCAGGACGGCGTGGTAGTCGATATGGAGATGTGCCATGTGGCACCGTACGGGGGGCGCCGATCGTCGTCAAGACACAAAATTTTGGTGATAATCCGGGCATGGTATGGTAGGATCACCGTAATGGACATATCGGGAATTCGGTCGACAGATATCGTAATCCTCGTCGGATTGGTAGGCGTCGTTGTTATCCTTCTTATATCGATGGCGGTACAGAAGCAACGGCGAGCGTCTCTCGACGCCCGGGCGAACGGGAAGGACGGTGGCGGGGCGTGGTCGACGGGACTTCTGCCGCCGGGTATCCGTCTGACGCTACAGCAGGAACAACTTCTCTCTCGACTCGGATGGCTGTTGAAGCGTCCCGGCGGGGAGGGCCGTCTTCTCAGCGACCGGGGTCTCTACTATAAAGTTGCCCGTCGTGCCCTGAGCGAAGGCCTGGCGGGAGAACGGGAACTTCTGGACCTCGCTCGTGCAGCCGGTTTCAAACCGGAACGGATCGATTCAGGAGCGATGAGTACCCTCCGTCTTCCGTCAGGCGTGGAGGTTTCCGTTGCGGACGAAACGATGAAGAGCGGCGCCGGATCGATCGTGACCAACCACCCCGATGCGCTACGGGTCAAACTGACTCTCGGGCACACATCGTTCAAGGCCGGTACGCGTCTCGATGTGGTGTGCAACAGCTCCCGAGGTCTCTACCGCTTTTCATCGGTTGTTACCGGGCACTCCGGAAAGATCCTCGATCTCGGCCACACCGACCGGATCGAGTCGGTACAGCGCCGGGCCCATCGTCGCCACGGCGTAGAACTACCGATGGAAATTCGGACGTCCGACGGCCTTGCGCTGAGCACAAAGACGGCGGACCTGAGTATCGGCGGCGCCGCGGCACGAAACCCGAAGCGTGCCTTCTCCCCGGGGCAGCGCGTCACGGCGGCGATCGGTGCCGACGGTTCCACGGTGGTAGTGCCCGCCACCGTTGTGCGGACCTCTCGCGGCGGACGCGTCTTGCATCTGCGCTTCGAGAAACCCACGGAGCAGGCGCGTCACCGGCTGTTCCGGACGATTATGAGCGCCGGCCGGAGCGGTCGGCGCCGGTAGCACGGCGTTGAGAGCGGCCTGAGGCGGTACGCGCCGAAGCGGGGTAGGTCGAGCCGGACCGTCCGGAGTCGGACCGTCCCGAGTCGGAGCGGCCTGAGCCGGATCGTCCCGAAGTCCTTCGGTCCGATTCGGGCCGACCGGAACCGGAACCCCCCGGGCCGGAACGCCCCGCCCCGAATCGTGTCACCTTGCCGCTTCCCGGTCTTCCCCCGCGCTGTCCCTGAGGGCGGTTTCCGTCCCGTCGGGTAGCCGGTGCCGGCGGCTCGAGATGGGCGCGATGGGTCCGGTCTACCTCGACCGATCGTTTCAGCAGCCCTTCGATACGACGGAAGTCGTTCAGCTCGTCCCGATCACACATGCTGATCGCCTCGCCCCGGGTGCCCGCCCGGGCGGTCCGGCCGATACGGTGCACGTACGTCTCAGGTTCATTGGGGATCTCGTAGTTGATCACGTGGGTTATATCGTCCACATCGATGCCCCGGGCGGCAACGTCGGTCCCAACCAGCACCTGCACCTTTCCGTTCCGGAAGCTTTCCAGGGCACGCTGCCGCTGGTTCTGCGTCCGGTTCCCGTGGATCTCGTCGGAGGGGATCCCCGCTTTCGACAGTACCTTCGCGACACGGGCCGCACGGTGTTTCGTCCGGGTGAAGACGAGGACGCGAAACATGTTCCGTTCCCGGATCAACTCCGGAAGCAGCCCGATCTTGTCCTCCCGGGCGATATGCAGGACGCTCTGTTTGATCCCCTCGGCGGTAACCGTCTTCGGCGCGATCGCCACCCGCTCGGCACCGGGCCCAAGAAGCTCCCGGGCCAGGCTCTCGATCTCGCCGGGCATCGTCGCCGAAAAGAGGGCGGTCTGTTTCCGGTTGACCACCATCTTCGCGATCTTCCGTACCTCCGGAATAAACCCCATATCGAGCATCCGGTCCGCCTCGTCAAGGATCAGGTACGACACGTCCTGCAGGTCGATCTCGCCTTCGCCGATGAAGTCCTGCAGGCGCCCCGGTGTCGCCACGAGGACCGTCGGGTTCCGTCGCAGCCCCTGTACCTGTCGTGGCTTGGGTGCGCCGCCGAAAACCGCGATCGAGGTGATCCCCGAGTGCCCGCCGTAGGTCCGTACGCTGACCTCGATCTGGATCGCAAGCTCCCGGGTGGGTGCAAGAACGAGTGCTAACGGGCGCGCCGGAGAGATGGATCGACGGGAACGGTGATTCGAACGCGAGGCGTTCTGCCGCCCCCGGTCCGTTCCGGCAGGAGTCATACCGACTCGAGGGGAGGCGGATCCGTCCTCGATCAGCCGGTGCAGAAGAGGAAGCGTGAAAGCGGCAGTCTTGCCGGTGCCGGTCTGGGCGGTACCCAGAACGTTGCTGCCCGAAAGAAGCATCGGGATCGCCTGGGCCTGGATATCCGTCGGGGTCGTATACCCCTCCGCGGCTACCGCCCGGGTCAAGACTTCGGCCAGGCCGAGCTGTGAAAACGCATGAGATTGCATATTGGTCCTTTGAAGTGAAACACGTCCCGCGAGGGTCCACCGTATAGTTGTTTACGGGAGAAGGAGCGTCTGAAGACGCGTGCTGAACGAAAGGATCGTATCGAGGATCCTGCGGGGTCCGCCAGGTCAGTCAACCGTTACGACAAAAGAGCACGAACCGGCCGGTCGTGTCAATACACGTTTCCAACCAGGAGCCGGTGGCGGACACACTGGTACTACCCCCGGGCGCCGGCGGCGGGCACAAAAAAACCGCCCGGGAGCCCCGGGCGGTTCGTTCCAGCGGAGATCTCCGCCGGTTGAGCGTGCTGTGACGCGTCGCTTACCAGCGACCGCCGCCACCGCCGCCGCCGCGACGATCGTTGCTGCGGGGCTTCGCTTCGTTCACTTTGAGCTGACGTCCGTCGAGTTCCTGTCCGTCCAGGGCGCTCTGGGCAGCCTGTGCTTCCTCGTTCGAGCTCATCTCGACAAAACCGAATCCTCTGGACCGGCCGGTGTCCCGGTCGGTGACGATGTCGGCGGTGACAACTTCACCGTGTGCGGCAAAGTGGTTGCGGAGGTCGAACTCCTGCGTCTGAAAACTCAGATTTCCTACGTACAGTTTTGTACCCATGTGATTCTCCTTCTGCGCTCAGGCAGATCGTGTAAATTCAACCGCGGTCGGTTATGCCTGATCTGTCTTAGTCGCCGACAACCTGCAAGGAAAACCCGCACCAGGTGGGAAACAAAAACGTCGTAGCCTTCGAACCGGATCGTTGGAGCGACTATACGTCATCTTTCGCTATCGGTCAAGCTTCAGATCGTGTGCAAAACATCGAGGTGAACTGAGAGCTGTATACAGAATCCTGTGGCACTATCCGCGGCCGTTTCGGGGCCGGACCACCCGGAGGGGCAGCCGGCATCGCGCCGTTCGCCGCCGCGCTGCCGGCCTCGATCCTCACACCGGTCGGCACAGGTCCCCCATGCAAGCCGGTCGGTCCGGGTCCCGCCTCCCGCCGCACACGGAAAAAAGCTATAGTGCTTTACGACACAGGATTGTTTATACCCATGGTATCGTTACCCACAGAAGGAGGCATACTATGAAAAACGGATGGATCGCCGCAATTCTGGCGTTGTTCGTTGTTGCCGGACTCTCCGCGGAGATCGGGGATATCCTCGCCCAGACCACGACGGTGGAGTTCGTAAATGATACCGGGTACGACATCTACCATCTCTTCTTTTCGCCCGCCGACAGCGAGTACTGGGGGCCCGATATTTTCGACTCGACGACGGTTCTCGAAACGGGACAGAGCCGCGAGTTTCTCGTCCATCATCCCGATCGGTGCAACGCCTTTGATTTCATGGCGATCGACGAGGACAACGACGCGTACTACATCTACGAGACGGTGGTGTGCGACGACCAGCACAACGTGATCGAGCTGACCCTCGAGGACTATTCGGATGAGTCGGCCCCCGACTTCGACCTCGTCGAAGCGGGCTTCGTGAACGACACCCCCTACGAGATGTGGCTCGTATTCATATCTCCGTCGGATTCAAGCTACTTCGGCGTCGACTTCCTCGGGAGCAGTACGATCCTCGGAACGGGGGAGGGGGTCTACATGTACGTGCCCGCCGGCTCGACGGAGATTGTCTACGATATAATAACCTTCGATCAGGATGGAGACCAATACGTGTTTCAGGTCGGTATCGACAACTCAACAGATTCGATGACCTGGCCGATCGAGATGAGCGACCTCCAGTAACGGGCGCGCCCGACGGTCCTCCCGGCACCGGCGGTTTCGGAAGGGCCGGTCGCCATGTATACTCCCTGTGATGAAACGGGAGATCACCCGCGTCCTGAAATCGGTATTCGGTTTTTCCTCTTTTCGCCCCCACCAGGAGGAGATCGTCGCGGCGATTCTCGGGAGGAGGGATCTCTTCGCCGCCCTGCCGACGGGGGGCGGGAAGTCCCTGTGCTACCAGCTTCCCGCGATGCTCCTCGACAGGCTTACCGTGGTGGTCAGTCCCCTGATCGCCCTGATGGAAGACCAGGTGGAAGGGGCGCGACAGATGGGTATCTCCGCTGCGTTTCTCAACAGTTCCCTCAACGCCGAGAGCGCCCGTGACGTATACCGGCGGGCTTACAACGGAGAGATCCGCCTCCTCTACGTGTCGCCTGAAAGGCTTTCCCTGGAGAGCTTCCGCGGGACGCTGCAGGAGTGGGGCGTGTCCCTCTTTGCGATCGATGAAGCGCACTGCATCTCCGAATGGGGGCATGAGTTTCGTCCCGAGTACCGGAATCTGACGGTACTCCGCCGGGAGTTCCCGGACGTTCCAATCGCCGCCTTCACCGCCACCGCCACGCCCCGGGTACAGGCCGATGTTGTCGAGGCGCTGGCCCTCACCGACCCGCTGCTTCTGAGGGGCAACTTCGACCGCCCCGAGATATTCTACCGGGTCCGTCGGAAAGATGATGTTCTTCAGCAGATTGCGGAGTTCATCATCGCTCACCCCGACGAGCCGGGAATCGTGTACCGGGCGACCCGGAAAGGCGTGGACGAGACCGTTGCCGCTCTGAAAAAGCGGGGAATCTCGGCGCTCCCCTACCACGCGGGGCTTTCAGACGCGGACCGACGACGGAATCAGCGCGGCTTTGTCCGGGACACGGTCCAGGTCGTCGTCGCTACGATCGCTTTCGGGATGGGGATCGACAAGGGAAACGTTCGCTGGGTCGTCCACGGGGACCTTCCCCGAAGCGTCGAGGCGTACTACCAGGAAACGGGACGCGCCGGCCGGGACGGGGAGCGCGCCGACACGTGCCTGTTTTACAGTCCCGGAGACATCGCCAAGATCAGGTACCACATCCAACGGATGGAGGTGGCTGCCGAGCGGGAACAGGCGGAGCGGAACCTCCGGGAGGTTCTTCGTTTCGTCGAGTCCGGCACGTGTCGGCGATCTCAGCTCCTCCGACACTTCGCACAGAACCACGAAGGATCATGTGCCGGGTGCGACATCTGTACCGGGGAGGTGACAACCGTCGATGAGACGGAGGCCGCCCGGAAGGCGATGTCTGCGATTCTCCGCACCGGAGAACGTTTCGGGGGACACTATATCGCTCGCGTTGTCGCCGGAGAGGGGGACGAGCGGATCGAACGGTTCGGCCACCACAGGCTCCCCACCTTCGGGGTCGGCAGTGACCGTCCCGTAACGTGGTGGATCACCCTGATCGCCGACCTTGAGTCGGCGGGCCTTCTCCAACGGCGGGACGGACCACGAAGCGGCCTCGTTCTGACCCCGGCGGGAGGGGATGTGCTTTTCGGTCGCGCATCCTTCGTTTCGGGTCGGATCGATTCGACCGCTACCGGAACCTCCGGGAAACGCCGTTCCCGTCCGGGAACCCCGAGAGGTCGTACAGGTGGGCGTGACGGTGGACCCTCCGGGCCCGAAGAGGGCTATGTGTGGCGGGAAGACCAGGAGGCGCTCTTTCAGTGTCTCCGCCGCGCCCGGAAGGCGATCGCCGACCGCGATGGAGTCCCTCCCTATCTCGTATTCAGTGACAAGACGCTGAAAGCGATCGTCCGGAACCGTCCTGCATCGCGAACGGCGTTGCTCCGCGTTCACGGCGTAGGAGAACACAAGGCGGAACGGTACGGAGACACACTGTTGGCGATCATTGAGGGGTTTCTCGCCACCGGCGAGTGTGGGGAGCAGTAATAGTCACCGCCGGGAAGAACACGCTCTCCTTCCATGCGACGCGCGGTGTCTGCCGGCGGCGGGCAGACCGCGATGTGGCCGGTTCACCGGCGGGGGTCAGACGGTAAGGTCGATGTGCTGTCCCATCGAGGGATCGGTGATCGCAAGTCCTTCCTGGATCTGCCGGTCCGACGCGCCGAGAGACGTTGCACCGGCGCTGTGGATCATCTGTTCCACATTGTCACCGTTCTGAACCGCCCCGTCGATCGCCGATTTCAGCACCGCCGTGGAGGCTTCCTGCTGTGTCTGTCCCTGCTGCATTGCAAGGTACTGTGTCGTGATCGCATCTACCATGCTAGTAATAATAACGCATCAGTTTCTGATCGACAATCTCCCGGGGTATTAGTATGTTTCCGGCATGGAGATCATCGTATTACGCGGCGTCGCGAGTGTTGTGGCGTTCGTGGTTGCCGCTGTCGGTATGGAGTTTGTCGCCCGGTTCATGCACAAATACGTGATGCACGGAACGGGGTGGTGTCTGCATTACGATCACCACAACCATTCAGGCAAGATCTTTCAGAAGAACGACCTCTACTTCTTTTTCTTTGCGGGGTTGTCTTTCGTTCTGATCTACTTCGGCCTTCGCGCCGGATGGTACGAAATGGCTGCGGCGGGATTCGGTGTCGCCCTCTACGGGATCGGCTACGTGGTTTTTCACGATATTATGTATCACGGCAGGATCAAGCGACTGAAGTTCAGACCGAAACACCCCTACCTGAGACGAATCCTGAACGCCCACCGCATGCACCACGCGACGGTCACCCGGGGCGGCGCGGTGAGTTTCAGCTTTCTCTGGGCGCCGAAGTTCTACAACCCCGAGAACCAGGCGGAGATCGACGCCAAGATGAAAGAGATCCACGAAATGCAGAAAGAGGTAAAGCGGCGAGAAAAGGAGCGCGAAGGGGAGAACCGAAACGCGCCGTAGCTCCCCCACGCCGTAGTTCTCCGCACCGCAACACCCCTCCGGTTCCCGACCACGGCGATCCGCGACGGCGGTGGTCCCCGGAACGGTACTATTAGCTGAGAAACCGGTACGGATCCCAGGGGTACTCCGTCCCCATACTCCGGTAGTCGAACGGCGGGACCTCTCCCTCTCTCTCGACGAATCGTTCGATCCCGAACGCCTCGATCACGGCGCTACCGGTAAGCCGGGTGGTGCGTTCCGTTCCGACGAGATCGATCAGCCGGTCCCGGAGGAGTCGGAACGCCGGAATGCCGGGTAACCCCGCTGCGCCGGCGACCTTGTCACTCCACGTGTGCGGGGCGTGATCGCTCTCGATCCAGTCGATCTCTCCCGAGACAAGACGATCCCACAGCTCCTGCCGACGCCGTTCATCTCTCAGGGGGGGATTCACGCGCCACTCGGGAACCCGTGAATGCAGCGCGACCTCCTCGTTCAACAGGAGATGGTGCGGTGTGACCCCGACCCGGACCGTCCGGGAACGTCGCGCCCGGGTCACCTCGTCGAGCCCCTCGGGGGTGGTGATGTGGCAGATGTGGATCGCCCCGGAGAACCCGGCCTCGTCGGCGAGAGCGATCTGCTGCGCGATCGAGTGCGCCTCCGCTTCGGGGGGCCGGGCTCGACCGTGGGAGATCGGGTGCGTCGGGTCCCACAGCTGCGGTTTCAGGAGCTCCTCCGTCTCGGCGTGGATCGCGACGACTCCCCGGTAGTCGAGGGGGCCCAGAGTGTCCCACACGATCTTCTGATCTTCCCGAGTGATGACGCCCATACGGCCGGTACTGTGTCCGGCGTACAGTTTCAGTCCCACCACCCGGGGGAACAGCTCCCGGTGGAGTGAAACGACTGTACCAAGCTGGGCCGGGTCTGCGGTGATCCCCGCGTACAACCCGTGGAAGAGGTGCAGCCCGAGATCCCGGATCGTCCGGTCCGCCTCGGCGATACGCCGCCGGATCGCGCGGTCGTCGGTGAGGGGCGGGTCGGTGTTGGGCATCTCGAAGAGTCCGTCGATTCCGCACCGCGCCGCCACCGCGAAGGCGTGGCGCAGGGTTTCCTTGTCGGTCTGATTCCAGTCCCGAAGGTGGACGTGGGGATCAATCATCGGAAGCCTCCCAATCTTCTGCGGGTATGATCGTCCCGCTGTTGCAGGTAAGCATCCCCCGGTTGTGGCACTCGCCGCACATACCGACGCCGCAGCGCATCGATTGTTCCAGGGATACGAAGATCTTCGTCACCGGCGACCGGGTTTCGATGAGGTGTACCCCGCGTTTCATGAACGGATCGGGCCCTACGAGATACGCCAGATCGAACCGGTCTGTTGTCACCGTCCCTTCGAGAGTCTCCAGGACACGCCCCGGTACCCCCTTATCCGGTATGATCTCCACCGCACCTTTTTTCTGCAACGCGTGTACCACCGTGCTTTCATCGAAGGGTTCGGTGACCCCGATCCGGCATACGACGCTTCCGCCGCCGTCGGTGATTTTACGCGCGATCGAGGGCAGAATCGCTGCGCCGCTTCCTCCGGCAACCAGGAGCGTTCGGGGCGTCATTCCACGACCTCCCGACGGATCGGAAGGAACTCTGGTCGCCGGTTCATCGGTATCGCCGTGGACATCCCGGTTTGTCGGGATTTCGTGGGATGCACCGTAGGGGCCTCTGATGTACACCCTGTCTCCCCGATGCAACGCGCCGAGGGCGGTCGTCACCGGGCCACGACGTTTGATAAGAAACGTCGCGGGATTGGAAAGAGCCGGCGAGAACGGCTTCTCACCGATTCCCGGAAGCCAGAGAAACACGACCTGACCCGGTCCAAAGGGTAACGATCGAGCGATCGTGAGTTCGAAGAGACCACCGGCGAGCTCTCTGTGGTCTGTGACGACCGCCGGGGAATACGCCATCTCTGCACTGGAGCGAAGAAAGGATTTCGACCGGGCCGGGGCCGGCGCTTCATCCGCTCTCTCCGGCTCGACCGGCTCGACCTGCTCTCCCAGTCGCGTCAGGTACGCCGGCCAGTCACGTTGTGATACCCGGGCGAGGGCGCTCCCGACTCCGACGGTATCCGCTCCCGCATCGTGGAGGGCGCGGCAATCGGCGACGGTGGCGACGCCACCCATCCCGATGATCAGCGGGTCAGTTCCGATAGCGTCACGAATCGACGCGACCCCCCGGCGTGCATCCTCGGCGATCCACGCGCCGCTGGCGCCGCCGCGCCCGTCCGGAGGATTCATGAGGATCGGGGCTCCCGAATCGGGTTCACGGTAGATCCGGGGGCCGACGGTGTTGATCGCGACGACCCCGGCAGCTCCCGCCTCGATCGCGGCGCGCGCCATCACCGCGATATCCGGCACGTTCGGCGTCAGCTTCACGAGAACCGGTACACCCGGAACGGAGGCAACGGTGGCCCGGGTGATCTCCGAGATCGCCTCGATATCCTTGCCGATATCCGCGCCATACCCAGCCGTTGCGTGGGGACAGGAGTAGTTCAGCTCGATCAGATCCGCCACCGGTGCCGTTGTGGCTGCGAGATCGACGAAATCCTCGACGCTCCGTCCCGAGACGGAGACGTTAAGGAGCGCCCGGAGCGTTCTGCGCCGACGCAGCACCACGAGTTCACGAACCGCCGTCACGATACCGGGATTCCTGAGTCCCACGGCGTTTCCGAAGGAGCCCGGCTGCGGTTCGGTGATGATCGGTTCACGGTTACCGGGGTTCGGGGTGATCTGGAAACTCTTCGTCGTGATCATCGCCACGTCGGTGTTCGTATCGAACCATTTGATCATTCCCACCGTGGTGGAAGCGACTCCGCTGACCGTTGCGATCGGGATCGTTCCGTCGCTGCGACGCAGCCTGGGGAGAATCCGGCGGAGTGCGGGGGTCATCTCCATCTGAGCGCCTCCCGGTGTGCCGTGTAGGATGCGGCGACGACGCGCTGCCAGTCGGATGGAGCGGACCCGGCGGAACCCCAGGGGGCGGTGATGCCCCGGGAGACGTTTACCCGAACCAGGGAAAGGGGATACCCGACGTCCCGGAGCGTCTGTATCACCGTCGTCGCATCGCCTCCCTGAGCACCCACCCCGGGGACGAGGATCGGGATCGGTGAGGTACGATGAATCGTCACGATCGCGGCGAGGTCCTCCGGGGAGGTTGCGCCGATTACCGCCCCCGCCGTTCCGTACCGCTCCTGCCACTCACCGATACCTCGGGCGATCCGGTGGGCGAGGGGAGCGCCGTCGCACGAACCGTTCTGGAAACGCCGGGACCCGGGGTTGCTGGTCCGGTTGAGAATGTATACCCACCGGTCCCGCGTCGTCGCGAGCTCCAGAAAGGGACCGACCGAATCGTCACCCATGAGGGGCGAAACCGTCAGGGCGTCGACGTTCCACGCATCGAACGCCTCCTCGGCGTACCCGCGGCTCGATTCGGCGATGTCGCCCCGTTTCGCGTCCAGAATCACCGGTGTTGCGGGAAACTCGCGGTTGATCCGGTCGAGGATCGATGCGAGGGCGCGGGAACCGCCGTAGTCACCTTCCCGGGGTCGGTCCAGGCGATGGAAGTATGCGATGTTCGGCTTGAACGCACCGGGCACCGTTCCCGTGTCGGTGATCGTATCGAGAAGGGCATCGCAGAACGCGCGAACCCGTTCTCCCGGGGTGCCCTGCGGCGCGACCGACGGGGGGATCTGCTCGAGGCGCGGGTCGATTCCGACGCAGAGGATCGTGTCGGCGCCCCGGGCGGTGTTTTCCAGGTGCGCCGCGATCCGTTCTGCGGTTTTTTCGGCGGCTCCGACGGCGGATCGCGACGCCGTCGACGCGATCTGCGGTGTCCCGGTCCCTGCGATATGACCTGGTTCTGTCGGGGAGGTCCCCTGATCGTCTCGCGGTGAATCCACCGGGAATCCTCGTTTCTCCCCCCAGGCGAAGGGAGCCTTCCGCCATTCCCCGAGAAGCGCCATCTCGTCCTCTAAGATCGCCCCGCGACGAAGAGCGTGATCGATCAGATCGGTGATCGTGACGAGGGCCCTCGCCGCGGGCCGACCGGGCAGGGCGGAGAACCGTTCATCTACCCCGGGGAACTGGTACGAGAATATCGCGACGCACCCGGTCACCGTCGCTCCCGCTTCGATGAGCGCCTGCGCCGCCGAGACGCTGCTGCCCCCGGTGGAAAGAAGGTCCTCGATCAGGAGAATCTCCTGCCCCGTCAGCCCGTCCCGGGGCATCCCCTCGATCCGCCGCCCCATTCCGTGCCCTTTCTGTTCTCCCCGGACGTAGTAGAGAGGGGCTCCGAGGGTGTCGGCGAGAGTCGTCGCCGGGGCGATGCCTGCGCTGGCGGTACCGGCGATCCCGTTCCATGTGATCCGGTTCCCCTCGATCAGAGCGAGAAACCCCTCCCGGATCAGGTTTCGCGCCTCCGGGTGGGAATAGAGCCGACGATTGTCGTTGTACACGGGCATCCGGTACCCCGAGACCCACCGGAACGGCTTGTCTATGTTGATCGCAAGGGCGCCGAGATCGAGACTCAACTCGATCAGCCGCGTTCTGATCTCCTCCAGGGACAGATCCCTCTTCGGGCTGGTGCTGCCGGTCATTGCCATATCTCCTTGAATCCGTGTTCGTGGCTGCAGTAATCGCAGACGTACCGGTCTCGTTCCGCCAGGGTAAAGGTCGGAGCGATCTGCTCGCCGTGTTCCCTTCGGGTGATACACGACGGGTTCCTGCACTCGAGTCCGCTCACATCGGCGATCCGTGTCGGGTTTTTCAGGCGCAGCTTTCGGACCACCTCGCCGTGGGCTATCACGTTCACCGTGGCTCCCGGGACAACCGCTGCGAGAGTTGCGACGTCCTGTTCCGACACCGGGCCGAACTCCGGTCTGAAGAGGATCCCCTTGTGCCCGCCGTCGCTCCCGGTGGAGATCCACTCGCCGCCGCGACCGTGAAGGTTGCCGACCCGCTGAAGGGTGTTCATGTGGCGCCGGATCTCGTCGGGATCGTCGCCGATACAGATATGGTCGATCACCAGACCGTCGCGTATCGGGCGTACCCCTTCGGAATATTGTTTTACTCGACCCGAGGTGGGACGGACCTCCTCGAAACAGGGCGCGTCTTCGACGCTCTCGGGTCCCACGGGACCCTCATAGTCGTCTCCGATCGTCCCCGCGATCAGGGCGAGGAGGATGATCCGAACAAGATATCCGTTGGCGGATTGTCGCTCCCAGGCGTTCAGGAACGTGTCGTCCAGCGATGTCGGTACCGTCGGATGGTCCCGGTGACGCGGGAGAGGATGGTAGAATCGCGTCGATTCGTCGACACGCCCGATCATCTCCGGTGAGAAGGTGATCGCCCGGCGAAGCTCGTCCTGGCGACGGAGAACTCGCTCGCCCATCCGTTCCAGCTGTGGACGCGTGAAGTACCACTGGGGTGCAACATCGGACCGGGCGAGGTAATCCTCGATCGAGTCGAAGGTACGCACTGCAAATCCCTGACTCTCCATCGCCCGCACGTATCCTCGGGGCATCGCAAGTTCCGGCGGCGCGACCAGATCCACCCGTACCGTATTGAAGAGATCCAGTCCGTGCACCTTCGAGTGCACAGTCCTGCCGTGGTACAGATCGCCCACCAGAGCGAGATGGATCGAGTTCGACGACCAATCGAGGTCTTCCAGAAAGGTGAACTCGTCGAGAAGCTCCTGCGTCGGGTGTTCATGACGGCCGTCACCGGCGTTGATACACGAGATCCTCTCGTCGATGTCGTGGCGGAGTCGATACCGCTCGGTCTGTTCCGCCAGATGGCGACACACCCCTTCCAGGGCGGTCCGGAGCACGAAGATCCGGTTTCCGTACCCCACAAGGTTGTTGATCGTGTCGGCGTAGCTCTCTTTCTTGTTAAACGAGGAGCTCTCGGCGTTCAGCTCGGAGAGCTTGATACGGTGGAAGAGGGCGGCGTTCTTGAAGGATTCCCGGGTACGGGTGCTGTCTTCCAGGAAGATCTCGTACATACCGAGTTCGGGGTCGCCGATCCGGAACGGATCGAGGCTGCGGGGATCCCGATCCGCGCCGGTCATCGCCTCCTTGAGGCGTCGCGTCGTGTCGTAGAGATACAACCGTTCGTGACGGTTGAAATCCCGGATCGCCGTGAGGCTTCTGCCTGTGAACGGTGACTCTTTCATACTTCCTCCTTCGCGACGCGTGTCGCCGCAGGTCACGCCGATGCCACGTGAGCGTCCTGCCCGGCGGTCCCGCCGGGTGAAGACCGGCCGCCCGATCGGACATGACCGGCCGACGACACCGGGCCAAAAAAAACGGCGTCGGTACAACCGACGCCGTTACAACGGGCAACACAGATCAGACCGGAGAGAAAACAACGCTCCCCCGCCGCGAGGGCGTGACGTATCGGAGGGTGTTCTCCTTTGTTCTTCCCGATGATCCGTGACGCGTATTTCCATAAATTGACGGGACGATAAACGATCGGAAGTTATTCTGTCAACCAGCGTGGCCACTATCCCAACACCTTCAATCCGGTATAGCCTCCGGCGATGCACAAAGATGTAACCAACGACTCCCTTCGCAACGTGGCGATCATCGCCCACGTCGACCACGGAAAGACAACTCTCGTCGATGCCCTCTTCCGGCAGTCCGGGGTGTTCCGGGATAATCAGGAAACCGCCGAGCGCCTTATGGACACGATGGACCTGGAGCGCGAACGGGGGATTACGATCGCTGCGAAAAACAGCGCGATCATATGGAAGGGCGTCAAGATCAATATTGTCGATACCCCGGGTCACGCCGATTTCGGCGGTGAGGTCGAGCGCGCCCTCTCGATGGTGGACGGCGTGATCCTGCTTGTTGACGCCTCGGAGGGACCCCTCCCGCAGACGCGCTTCGTCCTCGACAAGGCGCTTCGGGCGTCGCTCCACGTAGTGGTCGTAATCAACAAGATCGATCGCCAGGACGCGCGTCCCGGGGAGGTTCTGAGCGAGATCTACGATCTTCTCATCGATCTCGATGCCGATGAGGAACAGCTCGACTGTCCCGTCCTCTACGCCGATGGACGGTCGGGGATCGCGATGCGAACCCTCGGTGAAACCGCCGAGAATCTTCACGTTCTGCTCGACGCGATTATCGAAACGGTTCCGCCCCCGGCGTACTCCTCGCAGGAACCGTTCCAGATGCTCGTCTCCGACCTTTCGTACTCCGACTTTCTCGGCCGCCTTGCGGTGGGAAAGGTGGTCCACGGGAGCGCTCGAAGCCGTGAAGCTCTCGTCAGGATCGGCGAGGACCGCCGGGAAACGCCGTTGAGTGTGACCCGTCTCCAGGCGTACCAGGGGCCCTCCCTCGTCGATACCGACATTGCCGCTCCGGGAGATATCGTCGTTCTCGCCGGCGTGGACGAGGTCCACATCGGCGATACGATCTGCGCCCGGACCGCGCCGAAAGCGCTTCCCCGGATCACCGTCGACGAGCCGACGGTCTCGATGTTTTTCGGACCCAACACCTCTCCCATGCTCGGAAAGGAGGGAACGATCGTCCAGTCCCGAAAGATCAAGGAACGCCTCGAAAAAGAGACGCTTCTGAACGTCTCGATTCGCGTCGAGGAGACGCCGTCGAAAGACGGGTTTATCGTAAAGGGACGGGGCGAGTTCCAGATGGTGATCCTCCTCGAGACGATGCGCCGGGAAGGGTTCGAGTTGAACGTCGGGCGCCCCCGGGTGATCTTCCGGAAGGAGAACGGACGCACCCTCGAACCGATCGAACATCTCTTCCTCGAATGCGACGAGACGTTCACCGGGATCGTCACGGAAAAGCTCTCCAAACGGAAGGGGCGGATGCTCTCCTACGAGATCCATAAAGGCAACCGGGCGCGCCTCGAGTTCAGTGTTCCCGCGAGGGGGCTTCTCGGATACCGCGACGAGTTTCTCACCGACACCCGGGGTACGGGGATCATCAACTCCTCTCTTCTCGGGTACGAAGAGTACCGCGGCGATTTCCCCGACCGGTTCACCGGGTCTCTCGTCTCCGACCGTGGGGGAGAAGCGGTACCGTACGCCCTCTTCAACCTCGAACCCCGGGGGTTGCTCTTCGTTCGTCCCGGAGACGCCGTCTACGAGGGAATGATCGTCGGCGAACACAACCGCGATAACGACCTGAACGTGAATCCCTGCAAGACGAAAAAACTGACCAACATGCGTGCCGCCGGAAAAGACGACGCCGTGGTCCTGACGCCGGTACTTCCGATGACGCTGGAACGGGCGATCCAGTTTATCAGGGACGACGAACTCGTCGAGGTGACACCGAAGTCGATCCGCCTTCGGAAGACGGTCCTTCCGGCGTCGCAACGGAAAGGGGATACCCGGAAGCAGGGGTGACGAAGCCCGCTGCGTGACCGAGAGACCGAAGACAACTCCTGAACCATTCGTGTTTGTCGGTTCTTGACCGATATATTCGGAGCGCTCTACACTGCCGTTATGGACGCAATCATTTCGACTTTCGCCTCCTACGTGCCGGACCGGGTGGTCACCAACGACGATCTCGCCGCGACGATCGATACCTCCGACGAGTGGATCCGTTCCCACACCGGAATCCGGGAACGGCGGATCGCCGCTCCCGATCAGGCGGCGAGCGATCTCGGTATCGCCGCGGCGCAGCGCGCCTTCGAGACCCGGGGAATCTCGCCGGAGGCGGTCGATATGGTGATCGTCGCCAGTTCAACCACCGACTATCCCAACTTTCCCTCTACGGCGTCGATCATCCAGGATCGGCTGGGTTGTGTGAACGCCGGCGCCTTCGACATATCCGCAGGGTGTACCGGCTTCGTCTACGGCCTCGAGCTGGCGCGCTCCCTGGTTGATGCGGGTTCGTCCCGGACGGTGCTGCTCATCGGTGCGGAGACGTTGACCAAGCTCACCAACTGGGACGATCGGAACACGTGTGTCCTCTTCGGTGACGGCGCCGGGGCGGCGATCCTCGAGGAGGGAGACGATCCGACCCGGGGAACCCGGGTGCTTCGCTCCTGGTTGCGTTCAAAAGGGAGCGGTGATACCGCCCTGATCCGGTGGGTCGGCGGCAGTCGGACCCCGTACGATCCGGAACGGCACACCCCGGCGGACATGCAGATCTACATGGACGGCCGGGCGGTGTACCTGTTTGCCGTCGACGCGGTGGTCCGTACGATCCAGACGCTCTGCGAGCAGCAGGGAATTGAACCGTCGGACCTCGACTGGATCGTGCCGCACCAGGCGAACCTCCGGATCATCGAGGCGGCGGCGAAACGACTGAAGCTTCCGACTGAACTCTTCTACACCAACCTCGATCGCTACGCGAACACCTCCGCCGCCTCGATCCCCCTCGCTATCACCGAAATGGCGGAAAAGGGGCTGCTGCAACCGGGACAACTGGTCCTGACCGTCGGATTTGGTGCGGGGCTCTCCTACGGCGGTAATATCATCAGGTGGTAACACCATCCGGTAGCAACCGGATGCCGGACGTCAACCATCTGCCCCCTGCGGTGCAGGTATCCTCGTAGTAGCGACTCGGCGCGACCCGGTGTGAGCCCTCACAGATACCGGTACACTCCCCAGAAGAACGCCCCGGCACCGCCGAGGACGAAGAGATGCCAGATCGCGTGGTGGTAGGGAAGCTGTTTCATGCCGTACACGATCGTTCCCAGAGAATACACGACACCCCCCGTCAGAAGAAGACGGAAAAACGGTCCCGGAAGGATCTCGAGGATCGAACCGATCCGGAGAATCGCAATCCACCCCATCGCGAGAAAGAAGATCACCTGCCAACGCCGAAACTTGTCCCACAGAACGACTTTCAGTGTCATGCCCGTAATCGCCAGTGCCCAGACCACCGCGAGCGTTCCATACGCCCAGGGAAGATCGATCGCCGTCATGATCGGTGTATAGGTGCCGGCGATCAGCAGGAAGATCGAAAGATGATCGATCAGCCGAAATACGCGCTTTCCCGTTGAACCGGGAGGACTCATGTGGTACAGCGTCGACGCGCTGAACAGGAGAATCATCGTTGCACCGAACACCGATCGTGCGGCGGTCATACCCCTCGATGCCGGCTCCCGAACGAGGAGACCCGTGCCGATCACCGCGAGGATCGCTCCGATGAGGTGAGTCGCCGCATTGGCGATCTCTTCACGGGGGGTGTCGTTGGTGTGCAGCGAGATGTGGTCGGTAAGCCGGCTCATTGCCGGAAGATACCAGAGAAGACACATACCGTACAGTCGGGATGACCACCGAATATCGACGGTTCGACCCGGGAGCCTGTCTCCCGGGAAACGCCGGAAAATGTTGTAAATCGCCGCGGTCTGCTTCACAATAAACACCATGCATGGAGTAGTCGTTTGGTTCGTTAGCGCTTTCCTGATGCCGCCGGTGATGTGGTTGATAATCTCCTGGTTTTTCGGAATCTGGGACACCGCCGAGATGGTACGTATCGTCCTCTCTCCGGTGATCTGGGTCTATGTCGGGCTTTTCGTGGGTGCTCTTGTGTTTGAAGTTCGCCGCCGCCTGCGTCCGCTGAACGCGTTCATCGAGGGGGATCGAGGAGACGAAACGGTTGAGGCTGCGCAACGAACGGTCGCCCGGATACCCCGGTTTTTCCTCATCGTGATGACGATCTATACGATGCTCGGGACGTTTGTTGTCCTCATCGGGCAGGAATTCATCGACCCCGTCGAGTTTCTCCTTGCGTTCCTCGTCGGAATTCCGATCATCTTTCTGTTCGCCGGCATCTTCTTTATCGTGATGCTGGCCCGTCTCGATGCGGTTGCCCGGGATCTACCCCTTTCAGAGAAACACCCCTCCCTTACGATTAATTTCAAGATTATGAGTATCTTTCTCTTCAACGTACTCGGGCTGTCGCTGGTGTTCGTTACCGCCGCCGTTGCCACGGTCTACAAGACCCCTCCCGAGACGATGATGTCGACGATGGTGCTGCGCCTCATCGTGACAACCGGCGGGGGGATTCTCTTTACCGCGGTGAATCTTCTTCTGTTGAGTCGTCAGATAACCGGGCCGATCAACGAGACGAGCGCGACGGTAGGAGTCCTCGCTGATGGTGACCTTTCCCGGACGATCGATATTCCCTCGCGAGACGAGATCGGCGCCCTCGGGCGCAGTTTCAATCGCTCCGTCGAGACGTTACGAGGTATGATCGGGGGAATACAGAGCCAGGCCGATGGTGGAACGCGCCTCGGTGACGAGCTGAAACGTTCGGTGGCGGATGCGGAGAATGCGCTCTCCTCGATCGGTGAGACCGTCGCCAGGATCACCTCCCGGATCAGCGAACTGAAAACGGAGACCGACACCTCCACTGCGGACGTTGAGGAGGTTCGGGCATTTCTCGACCAGGTTCAGTCTCTGATCGATGACCAGAATATCACGATCGATGCGTCGACCCGGACGATCGCATCGATGATCGAATCGATCCGTAGCGTCGTTGATCAGGTATCCGCCAATCGCCGGGCAACGCAGGAGCTGGAGTCTCACGCCCACAGCGGTCAACAGGAGATGGCGGAACACCGGGAAGCGATCAACTCCGTCGGCGAATCAGCCGGTGCGATTATCGGGATGCTCACGGTAATCAACAAGATCGCAGCTCAGACCAACCTTCTTGCGATGAATGCAGCGATCGAGGCGGCTCACGCGGGAGAATACGGACGGGGATTCAGCGTTGTCGCACAGGAGATTCGAGCACTCGCAGAGAATGCTGCGGAAAACGCGAAAAAGATCGGGGTATCTCTTAAAGGAGTAATCGACAGGATCAAGACCTCCGAAGAGAGCGTTTCCCGAACGGAATCGATCTTCGGTGAGATCACCGGACGGATCGAGTCCACCGTGGCGGGAATCACCGGAGTACACGGGGAGATTGAACGTCTCAGTGAAAACAGTTCGGCGATCGGTCGGACCCTCTCGGATCTTGTAGCGCAGTCCGGGGAGGTGCGGCAGGCGTCTCATCGTGTCGGAGGGAAGCTCCAGACCGTCTCGGAATCGATGGAGCGGGTACAGGAGATCGCCGGCAACGTATCTTCCGACGCCGACGGTATCGGAAAACAGATCGGCGAGCTTACGATCACGATCGAATCGGTCGGCGAAGCGGGACGACGAAACGCCGACTCCGTGATGGAACTGGAACGGTTGGCGCGACAGTTTACGACCGGCTCCGCCGGAGACGCTCGACCAGCGCCGGAATCACCGTAAAGAGATCTCCTACCACGGCGAGATCCGCGACGGAATGAATACCGGCATCCGGATCGGTGTTGATCGACACTATCGCCTCGCTCGTCTTGATTCCGGCGAGGTGCTGGATCGATCCGGATACGCCGGCGGCGACATATAGACGGGGCGACACGGTTTTGCCGCTCAGACCGACCTGGTGCGGGTAGCCGAGCCACCCCCGATCAACGACGTCCCGACTGGCACCGACCTCGCCGCCCAGCTCCCGCGCGAGGGCTTCGATAAGAGCGACGTTTTCCTTTTTCCGGATACCTCGTCCCGCGGTCACGATCACCTCCGCCTCTTCGAGATTGACGAAGTCTTCTTCCTCTCGCCGGTATCCTTCGACGACGACCGATTCGTCGATCCACTCCGGATCGACCGGGACGGCGATGATCTTTCCTACCCGGGACGAGTCCGCCGGGAAGGGGCGGGTTGAACGGGGCCGGACCGTTGCCATCTGCGGACGGTGGTGTGGGGTCTTGATCGTAGCAAGGATATTTCCTCCAATCGCCGGTCGTGTCTGCAGGAGGTTACCCGTGCTCTCTTCGATCGCAAGATCGGTGCAATCCGCGGTGAGTCCCGCGCCGACCCGAATCGCAACGTGGGGCATCAAGGTACGTCCCGTGGTCGTCGCCCCGGCGAGAACGATACTCGGAGCGTAGGTCTTGATGATCGAAGCGATGGCGTTACTGTAGTTCTCGCAGACAAAATCGGCGAGTTCCGGACTCTGAATCGAGTACACCTCGTCGGCACCCCCGGCGATCAGTGCGTGAAGCGCGTCGTCGCCGATCCCGTTTCCGATCACCACGGTGGCGAGCTTCGTACCGAGGGCGTCCGCCAACGCGCGCCCCCGGGGAAGGAGTTCGAAGGAGATCTCTTTCAGAGATCCCTTGTACTGCTCCGCAATCGTCCAGACGAAACTCATCGCATCACCTCACGGTATGATTTCACGGGTCTGAAGAAACGCGACGATCCGATCCACCGATTCCACCAGGTTGTCATCGGTGACGACGATCCGTTCACCGGCGCGCGCCACGGTGGGAGAGGAGATCTTCACGACCCGCGTCGGGGAACCGTTCAACCCTACATTGCTCTGATCCAGATCAAGATCGTCGATCCCGAGGACGGGGATCGTGATCTGCCTCGCTCGGCGCTTGCCCGCGAGGGACGGAAGCCGTGGTACGGCGATCTCTTTCACCACCGTCAGGACCGCAGGCGTCGAGATCGTGATTCGCTGATACCCCTCCTCGACGAGGCGTTCAACGGTAATGCGTTGTTCACGCAGTTGTGGCATATGCGCGACGTATGTCGCGATCGGCCGATCGAGCCACGCCGCGATACCGGGGCCGACTTGCCCGGTATCTCCGTCGGTCGCGCGTTCGCCGGTTACGACTAGATCCCAGGAACCGAGGTGAGCGATCGCCCGGGCGAGGGTGTACGATGTGGCCCACGTGTCGGACCCGCCGAATCTCCTGTCGGAAAGCAGTACCGCATCGTCGCACCCCATCGAGACCACCTCCCGCAGTGCGCTCTCCGCCGGAGGAGGACCCATCGAAATCGCGGTCACCCTCCCGCCGTAGCGTTCTTTGAGACGAAGCGCCGTCTCGACGGCGTACAGATCGAGGGGGTTTACGACCGTTTCCGCCCCGCTGCGTATCATCGTTCCCGTATCGGGATCCATGCGTACGCTGTTCGTTTCGGGAACCTGTTTGACCGGTACTATGATATGCATAGGCGATTACCCCGGCAGCGGCCCGAGAATGAGCAAGAGAGCCGAAAGTGTTACGATCGAGAGAACGGTCGATATGAGGGTGCCTGTCACGACGGGGGCTACCGCTGCGTCGTACTTTGCGGCAAAGACGGAGACGTTCACCCCGGTCGGCAGTGCGGCGGTCAGAACCGCTACGCCGGTCCACAAGGGCGGGATGTCGAACACAACATGACCGAGTATCCAGACCAGCACCGGATGAACCAGCAGCTTCATCCCGATCATCGCCGATGCGGCGCCGATGTGACCGGCGATCCGGTACTGCCGGAGGGACGCTCCGGTAACGAACAGCGCCGCCGGCAACGCAGACTCTCGAATCCAGGTGATCGCCGTCGCGAGAGGCGCGGGTAGCCCGAGACCCGTTCTGTTCCAGATCAATCCCGCTATCAGCCCTCCGAAGATCGGGTTCCGGAGCATCCCGATCGCCGTTTTTACCAGAATCGTACGCTTCCCGGGGGCGTCCGATCCGGAGCCACCCCTCGATAACCCCGATTCGGCGACCGCCGTGGTGAGGGTGAAGAGGATCGCCGTGTGTATCGAGACGATCATCATCAACGGGAGGACGCCACGGTCTCCCCATGCGGTGGAGACGATCGGCAATCCGATCAGGACCGTATTCGAGTACGCACATCCCATCCCGTAGATCCCCTGTTCCGTCCGCGTGTGACCGAAGAGTGTGTGTCCCACCGCCGCGCCGATGAAGTAGATCGCCACGGCGGGAATGTAGTACGCAAGGAGAAAAGTCCACTGTATCTGCTCGGGGAGGGCGATTCTAGACATCGAATCGAAGAGCATGATCGGCAGAGCGATGTTGAACACATACCGGGTCAAACCGGCTATGTCCTCGACGCGAAACGCACCGAGCCAGGTGAGAACGTAGCCGAGAACGGCGATGAAAAAGACGGGGAAGATGATCGATACGATCTCCATCGCGCAATCATGCCGGAATTACCCGCGTTTTTCCAGTCGCACGAACGCGGTGGAAGCGACGGTCTTCCGTCGTTCGATGCCGCCGGCGTCGTGACCGATAATCTTCATGATCCTGTTGAAATGCTAACATTCGGAGCATATATTAGGCGTACCATACACTGCAAGACAGGAGTTTCTATGAAAAAAACTATCGCTCTACTACTTTTTCTCGTCCTCGCGGGAACCGCTGTGGTGTCGGCGCAATCTCTGAAGGGGATGAGTCTCAACGGCCAGACCGGTCTCATCGGCATCCCCAGTGGACGGATCGGATGGGAGCGGACGGCGGATTTCGGAATCGACCTCGGATATCACGCAATCTTTGACAACGACGCCACGCACATCCCGAAGGGTAGCATCAGTCTCTTCAAGCTTCTCGAGTTCTCCTATGCGTACGATACGCAAGAAGACAACGATGAGAGTGATATGATCATCGGTGGCAAGATCCAGCTTCCCACTACGCGGACAGCAGTGGCGATCGGTGGTAACTTTCAGATGATCAAATCCGACGGGGAGGACGAGAACTATCAGCAGGTCTTCCTTGCAGCGACGTACCCCGGGGATTTCTTCAATATGCCTGCAGAGACGACCTTCGTTGTCGGGAAGACCTTTGGCGACGGTGTCCCCGACGAAGACATCGATTTCGGGATGGGGTTCGATCTGCTTCTCTTTCCGGATGTGTTCCAGGGCTATATTCACTGGATCAACGATTTCGCCAACTTCTCATACAGCGTAGACCCCTACGCGGCAAACGCGAGATACCGCGGTGCCTTTAACACGGGGATTCGAATCGATCTGGCGGCAAATCCCAGCTTCAGCAAGTACAAATTCGTGATCGACGCGATGATGACCGATGCTCTGGACGACGAGCGCGCGTTCGGTCTCGGTCTCGCTTTTGGCGCTCCGATAAAGTAATTCGGGAGCGTGATGAAATGAAGGGCACTCACTCGAGTGCCCTTTTTTTGTCCTCCCGATCCGCGTATACTCGCGGTATGGACAAGGTAGTACTACGCGCCCGGGATCTTGACGAATACCTGACGGAGGCGGACCGGTCTCTCGTCGCTGAAATGGACGAGCTCTACGAACAGGCTCTCGAGACGATGAGGGTTCTTAACAGTTCCCCGAATGAGCAGCGGCAGCAACGAGGGAAAGACGAGTTGATCGAGCTCTATCAACGAATGGGGGACCGCATGCAGGAGCTCACCGCCGGGGAGTCGCGGGTGAAGGTGTACTCCTTTCAGACTCCCCGGGCGGTTCACGGTGAAGCATCACGGCTCATCGCGAAACTGCGGGATACCCGCACGCAGCACAGTGAGTTCGTCTATTATATTCAGCGGGCGTACGAACTCCTGTTCAACCTTGCCTATGCGGAACCGGACAACCATCATAAAAACCATCTTATCGTCCGCACCCCCGTCACCGAACCGGTTCAGAACTTCGCGGTCCACAAAATTCCCGACGTCGACGAGGTCCTCGAGAACACGGTGATGTGCGTGATGCTCCGGGGCGCCCTGTTACCTTCGATGATCATGTCAAAGGAGATCCAGGAGTACACTTCTACGGGTTATGTCACACCCTTCGCACTGTTCCGGATCAGTCGCGACGACAGCAAGATGGAATCGAATATGGAGTATATCCTCGATCTCGACCGATCCTACTTCGATCTTGAATCGTTGGACGGAAAAGACCTGATCTTTGCGGATCCGATGAACGCTACCGGGGGCAGCCTTGTTACGATCATCCAGTACCTGCACAGTCGTGGTATCCGACCCCATTCGGTCCGGTTTTTCAACGTTATCTCCGCGCTGAAAGGTTCCCTCCGTATCGTTCGGGCGATCGAGGACGCCACGGTGTATACCCTCTGGATGGATCCGGTTCTGAACGAGGCGGCATACATCCTTCCCGGCCTCGGTGATGCCGGAGACCGGTTGAACGGAAGCGACACGGAGGATGCGCCGCGGAACATCATCCAGTTGATCGCGGACTACGGACTCACCGTTTCGAACCTGTACCGTTCTCAGGTGCGGGAGATCGAGCAGACCGTTCTCGGGCACGTTGCTGCGACGCGTCGCGGAGGAGCAAGCCAGGGATGATGAACGCCGTCGCGCGACCGCCCCGTCGATGTGTGGCGCGCGCGTTCCTGGCCATAGCGATCGTATCCGTCGTTACGGTCACTCTCACATCATGTGCCTCACGTGTCAGCTATCGCGCTCTCGCCGAGGAGTACTACAATCTTGGGAACGCGTACTTCGAGCTCGGCGAATATGAGCGTTCGTTTCAGTTTTATTCCAGGGCGGTTGACCTCGATGAGACGCTTCCTGCCACGGGTTACAACCTTGCCAGGCTGCACATTCAACGCGAAGAGTACGATGACGCCCTCGATCTTCTCGAAGAGTTGATCGACAACGACCCGACCAACGGGCTGTATCGGGAGACCCTGGCGTACACGTTGTATCGCGCCGATCGGGTCAGCGCCGCCCGTGACCGGTATCGCGAGCTGATCGAGTTGTACCCTGCGCGATCGCGGATTCGATACAACCTTGCGGTCCTCGAGCTCGAGGAAGAGCGTCCCGCGGCGGCGCGAGGGATTCTCGAGGCGGGGCTTGATACCGCCGAGGACGACGAGGAGTATCGGTGGCTTCTTGCAGAAGCGACCTACCTCGACGACGATCCCGAGGCCGCCGCGCGCCATCTCGAGGTATTCCGCACGCTCGTTGAGGAAGAGCCCGATCAACTGCTGCGCCTTGCGAAACGATACTCCGCCTGGGACTTTTCCCTCGCCGCGCTGGAGGTTCTCGCCGGCGTGCCTGATGTGGTCGATTCGGATCCGGAACTGCGCTTTCTGGAAGCGCGATTGTACCTCACCGAGACCTCCGAGTTCGATCGCGGACTGACGTTGCTCGAGGAGGCGCTTGCCGCGGGCTTTGACGATACGGAAGAACTGAAGGGGTTGCTGGAGGCTGTTCGTGCCGGTGATCGCTCGACGGTGGAGGCGGTGATAGACGCGGCCGGTCTCGTCCTTGATGATCCGGAATCCGGTGTGCCCGATGGGGAGACCGGGCTTTAGAAGAACTCATGCGCCGACGAGACGTTCCCTCACGGGTGTCCCGCCGGCGTGGCCGACTATTTCAGACCCAGGAGCTCCGTGAGACTTCTGAACACCTCGTCCGGAGCGGGACTCGAGTCGAGATCAACGAGAAGATCGCGTTCGCGATAGTACGCGATGAGCGGTTCGGTCTGCTCCCGGTATACCCGCAGCCGGTTCTTGATCGCTTCTTCCCGGTCGTCCTCGCGCTGTACGAGGGATTCGCCGGTTTCATCGTCTTTTCCGTCCACCTTTGGCGGGTTGAAGAGGATGTGGTACGTTCGACCGCTGCCCGGATGCACCCGTCTCCCTGACAGCCGTTTGACCACCTCTTCATCATTGAGGCTGAAATTAATCACCTTGTCGATCGACGAAAAACCGTTGAGAGCGTCGGCCTGGGGTATCGTTCGGGGAAACCCGTCGAGGATGTACCCCTTCGATGCGTCGGCCTGGACAAGGCGGTCCCGAACCAGCTCGATCGTCAGTTCGTCCGGGACGAGTTCTCCGCTGTCGAGAATCGATTTGACCCGTTGGCCGAGTTCCGTCCCGTTCTTGATGTTGTACCGGAAGATGTCTCCCGTAGAGATATGTGGTATTCCCGCGGCGTCGGCAACGCGAGTTGCCATCGTTCCTTTTCCGGCTCCCGGAGGACCAAGAAATATCAGATTCATCACGAACCTCCCTGAATTCTCTGAATATGATCGTTTCGACGCCCATAGTAGGATGCACTATCGGTGGGGTCAAGCTCCATGCGGAGTGGCAAATTTGCCGAATTCGGGGGGAATACCGTACAGTAATAGTATGAACGTATGGGATGATCTCAACAAAAACGCCGCGAAGACCTCCCGTCAGTGGGTGTCCTGGGCAAAACAACACGCCCAGGAGATCGGAGACGCCGGATTACGACATATCGAACGGCAGGACCTGCTGGGGGAGCGAAAGCAGTTGATCCAGCGGATCGGTGAAGAGGTAGCGAACCGCTTTCTTGTTGAAGAAAAAAAGACGCTCAGAAGCGATGCGGGCGAGATCGAGGCGCATCTTCAACGGATACGAGTGATAGACGCTCGCCTTGAAGAACTGTCCGCCCGTGATGCCTCGGACCGCGAGAACGGGCGAGAGAACGGGACGGATAATGTTGCACCGAAATGAGGCGGAAAAAGCTGATGGCTAGTTGACGCGCACGGACTGGATCTGGTAATTTTCCGCTCACGCCGCGAGAGCAGGTACGTGAGTACCGGCGGGAGTGGGGTAGCC
>JBKHFT010000009.1:0-41802 GCA_046540055.1 Alkalispirochaeta sp. | reverse complement strand
GCCCTCGGGGTTCGACTCTGACCACTCCCGGAGTACCCCGTAGTTGCCGATGTGGGGATAGGTCATCGCGACGATCTGACCGGTGTAGGACGGGTCGGTGAGGACCTCGACGTAGCCGGACATCGCGGTGTTGAAGACGACCTCGCCGATCGTGGTCAGCAGGGGGCCCGACGCGGCCTCGACCGCGGCATCCAGGCGGGTGCGAATTTCCTCTATCGTTGGTGCTTCAGCGCCGAAAGAACGACCCGGGAAGGTCCGTCCGTCGGCAAGCACGAGTACACAGTGCTCCACGGCATCTCCTCTCGGGGCCCCATACTGCATGAAAGGTGCATAAAGATACAAGGGTCTCGGCGGTCGGGGGCCGAGAAAATCGGTGTAAGGAAGGCGGCCGCCGGTGTCGCGGAATCAGAAGATGTAGCCGACGCCGCCACCGACGGTTGCGTCGGATGATATAAATGCCTGTACTGATATCCGACGAAAAGCCACGGAAAGCTGGCTCACCGTAAACCACGAGTCCCCGGCTATCGTACCGGGAGGAATAGCCACGAAGCTGCCCAGCACCAGGAACCGCCCCGGATCTTTTCCGTACCCGGCCAAAAGGAACGGGACGGGATACGGAAATTCAAAAAAAAACGTGAAGATGTGAACCGGCGTACCAGCTACTTCCAATGCGGCGGGCACCGCCGGCCTGGATATAGGGGCTGAAGCCACCCATATCGGCGGCACCAAGGGACACCGGCCATATCCACATTGGATCGGGCCGGCGAGCCCGCGTGTCGTCATCCGTTTCGACGGCAGCGTCGGAACGGTCCTCGGAGGTGGTGTCGGCGCCGGTGAAGTCTCCCAATTGCAGCCGCAGATAGGTGGTCTGGTAGTCGGGATTACGCTGTCGGGACACCGATTGTATGTTGGCGTATGCCACGGTAAAGATGGACCCGCCGTAGAGCTCGATTGCCAGGTACTCGTCGGGCCGATCCTCGACGATACGCCCTTTCAGCACGGAACCATCGATGACCCGGACCACGTCCAGAAATTCCTGGTCCGGGAAGACCTGGGGAAACGCCGTCGCCGCAACCGCCATAAAGACGACCGCAATAGTCCACTTTTTGAACATAATCACCCCTATTGCATTGTTGGCGTCTATTGTAGAGTGATTTTTTCGGATATGCAAAAGCTTCCCCGGCGTAAACAGAACTCACGGGTTCAGGGCGGGGTGATGGACAATTTTCAAATTGTACTTGAACTCTGGCTATCACGAGTATATTCTGAGAGGAATGATCCGCCGAAGAATATCATCGGTTATTCAGCGCGCTGCCGCTCGTTTTCCCGTTGTTACCGTCCTCGGGCCACGGCAGTCAGGCAAGACGACCCTGGTCCAAGCTGTTTTTCCCGATCACATATACATCAATCTGGAGAACCCGCAGACCAGGACTCATTTCCGGGAAGATCCCAGGACCCTCCTCCAAAACGGTACGGAACACATGATCATCGACGAGGCGCAGCGGGAACCGGAGATTCTGTCGTGGGTTCAGGTATTCTCGGATGAACAGCAGGCTCCAGGACAGTTTATTCTCACCGGCAGCAACCAACCAGCTCTTGGCGAAGCCATTTCTCAATCTCTGGCCGGTCGAACAAGTATCCACTATCTCCTGCCCCTTTCGTTGGAAGAGCTGGCTCCTGAACAGCTCCTTGCCACTCGGGATGAGATGCTGTTTCAAGGACTCCTGCCCCGGCTGTACGACTCCGATATCGATCCCGGAGAGATGTACAGCAGCTACTTTCAGACATATGTAGAGCGCGATGTCCGACGGTTGATCAACGTACGGGATCTGACCCGTTTCGAAACGTTTATCCGACTCCTGGCGGGACGGGTGGGACAGCTTGTCAACCTGACGTCCCTGGCCGGTGAAGTCGGCGTAACTTCAACGACTCTCGGCGGCTGGCTTTCGGCGCTGGAAGCCTCCTTTGTGGTATTCCGTCTGCAACCGTATTTCATCAACATCGGTAAGCGACTGGTAAAAACACCAAAGCTGTACTTCACCGAACCGGGCCTGTTGTCGTGGTTGCTCCAGATCGAGTCGGCCCATCAGGTTACCCGGGATCCCCTTCTGGGTGGAATGTTCGAGAACCTTGTCGTTATCGAGGCGCTCAAAGGGGCGTACAATCGCGGGGCACCGCCAAACCTCTCATTCTATCGTGACAAGACCGGTTTTGAAGTTGATTTGATCCGGGAGTACCAGCGCAGACCGCTTGCCATTGAAATCAAGGCCGGCACAACTTTTACCTCCGAGATGATCACACCACTGCGCCGGTTTGCCTCTGAACACGGCGACATAGCCGGCCAGGCTCTGGTTTACGGCGGAACGGAAAGGATGACCGTTGCCGGGATCGAAGTAGTGCCGTTTTTTGACGTTGCGGGGGTGTTGTTTCCACGTGAGTGACGGTCCTGTCATACGAATTATTCTTCACGATCCGCGCTTCGCCGTCAGTATCTCCGTTACGGAGTCTAATCCGACGACGGTAATGTCGCCGTCGGGTCCCAGCGGATAGCCCTGATCCGTTCGGGACAGCACCCACAGGCTCGGGCTCTGCAACTCAGGCGATTTACCGGTTTTCGCGAGATCGGCGAGCCGTTTCAGATTCCGACCATCCTTTACAGACGGGTACTGGGTCCACTTCACCTCCAGAAAGCGCGCGCCGTCTCCAAGGGCGAGAAAATCGACCTCCGTCCCCTCATTGTCGTGGTAGTAGTAGAAAGTCCTGTTCAGACCAAGGGCTACCGTCCGACGACGCAGTTCCCCGTATACCGCGCCTTCCCAGATAGCTCCGATAAATGGCGACTGATCCAGAGCGTCAGCTTCAATGCCCAGTAGCCAGCACCCGAAGGAAACGGTCAAAATCACGCAAATCCCCGACATTCAAAAGCTGCCGGACATCTCTCTCCAGATATGTCGCCAGATACGACGCGTAGAACTGACGTTCCGGGAACTCCGGCACACGCCACAGCTCAGGAAACCCACCCCGGTGTAACCACGATCGAAGGTCTCCCTTACCGGCAGAACGCAGTTCTGCAAGACTTAATCCCTCCAGACCGACAAACCCCACTCGTCCGGCAAGACTCTCGGAAAGGGGCTTCATAAGCCCGAACTTCCGGCTTCCTGTCAGTACGAATCGGCCCATCCGGTGCCTGTCCTGATCTATTCGTACTTTGAGATGCCGGAACAGATTGGGGGCGTACTGTACTTCATCGATAACGACCGGTTCGGGGTGACGGGAAAAGAAACTGTCAGGATCGTGTGCCGACTACGGCGACGGCGGGGAAGAAATGCAGCAATTCCTGTATTCGGCTGGCTCCTGGACCCCAGATGTTGATTGTCCGGGAGTTACGACGCGTTTTCCATATCGTCAAGAACAAGTCGTGGATGCTTCACCAGAAGCCTGAGAAGCGCCTTCGCCGGTCCATCGGGGTTCCGCCGACCTTGTTCCCAGTTCTGCAAGGTGTTGATACTGATACCGATTCGTTCCGCCGGCTGCTTTTGCGACAGTCCGAGGCACCGTCTCAAAGCAGTCATATCGCCCGCTTGCCACTCACCGGATATCAGCCGGGTTCGCTGCTCCCTGAAGATCGCACGATCAAAAACGTCGGTAGTCAATTCTCGAACTTCTTCAATCATTATGTGTCTCCCCGGATGATCTCATTATATCGTACGGACCGGATCCACCTCGGAGTATACCGCTATCCGATGTGACGGAAGTCGCGTTACCGCCCTCCAAACCGCCTGATGTAGCCCAGTTCGACCTGCACGCTACCCTTGTCTATCGTTTCTCCAAAGGTTTCTTCAAGATCAATCCATTCGTATCGGTACAGAACGCCCAGATCGATCTCGTTCCGGTTATCGATACCAAACCGGGCCAGACGTACCGTAGGCCCGGCTCCCAGACTCCAGGTGAGGATTGTCCGTGTATCGTCGTAGATCTCTTTTTCTATCTCGGAGTTCGCCCCTTCTGAGAGGATGATATCCATTGTAGGGCGTCTATCCCTGTTTTACCAGATAAGGAAGAGCGCAGAACTCAATTGCCAAAGAAAAAATACCGCACATAATTGTGGTATGTCGTCAATGAAACACAGAACCAGCTTTACCCTGGATGAGGGAACAATCGAACGGCTGAAACGGCTGGCCCACCTCTGGGACGTGCCCCAGGCGGAAGCGGTACGGCGGGCGATTGAACGGGCAGAGAAAGACGCTCAAATTGACGCCAGGCTGGTTATGGAACGTCTCGCTTTCTACCGCCGCAAAAACTCCCTTGAGCGGCGGGCCGCAGAAGACTACCTCAGTGAAGTTGCATCTCACCGACAGGAGTGGGAACGAAGCAGATGATTCTTCTTGATACAAACTATCTGATACGTCTCCTGGTCGATGAGACGGAAGAAGCAGAGCGGGTCGACGAATGGGTACGGACCGGGGAAGATCTCATCACCTCAAGTATCGTATGGTACGAATTTCTTTCCGGACCTGTTGATGGAGAAGGCATCGCGATCGTTGAAACACTGTTGGATGGCCGTGTTGTTCCCTTTGCCGGAGCCCACGCCACGGAAGCGGCACGGCTCTACAATGCCGGCGGTCGGTTCCGGCGCCTGCGCATTGCCGCCATGATCGCAGCAACGGCCATCGTGACCGGTGCCGGACTGGCAACAGAGAACGCCGAAGACTTCCGGACGTTTACCCGTTTCGGATTGAAGCTGGTGTGACATGGCGTATTCAGAACCGAACGGCTATATTGTACCTATGCAGCGGATTTCTCCGTTACGGGAGCAGCCGGTATGAACGCCTTATCATCGATGATTACCACAGCCAGATCGTACCTCGCTCTCAGTCTTGATGGAGTTCAACGCGTTCTTGCTACGACCGCACGGCCCGTGCCGGGTGACGAATACGGACAGATGACGGACTTGACCTCCCTGGAGATTTCAGAGCCGTTTCCCGGCACCCTGTACCTCAAGGACGGCGTCGTGGCACTGGTCCGGCTCAACGGTGGAGGACTGACGGAGATTTCACCGGCAGATCTAAGTGGGCTCTACGGTGAGAGTGCCGCCCGATTGCGCTCCCGGGCAGGCAAGACAGTCGACCTGTGGGTCCGGCCGGAAGAGGGTATCGCCTGTTCCGTTCAGGGAGAGACGATCCATTTTCTCGAGGTCTTTCCGCCGTGTTCCCGGGACGACTATGAGGCGCGGATCTACCGGGAACCGCCCCGTTTCATTCGGTAGCCCCTCCAGGCGATCACGCCGATCAGTCGCTGCGTTTCCGGAAGCGTAGCGCCGCCGCCGAGAATATCACGACCCCGAATGCACCCAGCATCACCAGCTGATCCCACAGTTCCGCCACGCCGGCGCCTTTGAGAAAGATCCCCCGAAGAATGACCAGGTAGTACCGCAGAGGAAAGATCAGGGAGAGGTACTGCATGATCCGGGGCATGCTTTCCAGGGGAAAGGCAAAACCGGAGAGGAAAAACATCGGGATCATCACAAAGAACGACGCCGTAAGCATCGCCTGCTGTTGCGTCTCCGTCACGGTAGACACGAAGAGTCCCAGCCCCAGGGTGCTTCCGAGAAAGAGTACGGAAGCACCAAAGAGCAGAGTCAGGCTTCCCCGAAAGGGCACGGTGAAGACCACCTGAGACACAACAAAAACCAGAACGATGTCGATCATCCCGATCACCACGAAGGGTATGAGCTTTCCCGCCACCATTTCCAGTCTCGTGATCGGTGTGACGTTGAGCTGCTCCAGGGTACCCAGTTCCTTCTCCTTGACGATAGCCAGGGAGGAGAGAACGGTGGTAATCAGCATCAGCAGCAGGGCGAATATTCCGGGAACCATGAAGTTCCGTGTCTCCATGGTGGGGTTGAAGAGGACGGTGCTGCGAATATCAACCGGTGGGGCCTGGTGCTGCTCTTCCTGTTGAAAGGTCTGCACCAGGGTAGTCACGTAATTGACGGCGGCAGTGCCCACCACCGAGTTGGTTCCGTCCACCAGAACCTGTACCGTTGCCGAGTCCCCGCGGATCACGGTCCGGCCGAAATCCCGGGGAATCACAATGACGATATCAATTTCACCCGGCAGTGGGCCGGGTGCGGTCACGTTGAAATAGTCCGATCCTTCAAAGCGACTCACCAGTTCCCGGCTGAGGACGCTGCCGTCCCGGTCCACCACCGAGGTCGTCAGCTGTGTCACGTCAAGGTTGGCGGCGTATCCCAGAAGGATAAGCTGCATCACCGGGGCGATAAAGACGATGGGCAGCATCTTCCGGTCCCGCAATAGCTGGAGAAACTCCTTGCGAACCATGTGGAACAATCGCCTCATATCGGTCTCCGGGTAGTCACAGGTCCCCCCGGCGTCGCAGGCGGACAACCCCGGCGGTGATCATGACGACACCGAAGCCGGCGAGAAAGAGAAGATCACGACCGTACGCCTCTACCCCGCCGCCGGCGAGCATGATCGTCCGCAGGGCGGCGATGTAGTACCGGGCGGGTACCAGGTAGGTTACCATCTGAATGAGAAGGGGCATGTTGTCTATAGGAAAGACAAATCCGGAGAGGATAAACGCCGGCAGAAAGGTGACCAGAATTGCGATGAGAAATGCCACCTGCTGGGTGTCGGCGATGGAGGAGATGAATATGCCCATACCCAGGGAGGCAACCAGAAAGAGCAGCGTTGCGCCCGCCAGGGCGACGACGCTGCCGGCGACCCCCACGCCGAACAGGAGGTACCCCGCCACGAAAATCGCAACCGAAATAGTGACGGATATCACGGTATAGGGAATGGTCTTTCCGAGGATCAGTTCCACCGGTCGGATGGGAGAGACTTTCAGTTGCTCCATCGTTCCCAGTTCCTTTTCCCGGACGATCGACAGGGTTGTGGAGATCACCGCCGTGATAACCAGAATGAAAGCGACCAGGCCGGGTATGAGGTACTTGTTGCTCTCAAGTTCCGGGTTGAACCACATACGCATCCGCAGATCGATCCCGCCTGCCCCGTCGGGCGACTCGACGGTCGTCCCGCCGTTGTAGCGGATGCCCCCGTCTGCAGGTGTGACAACTGTCGATATCACCGACACCATGTATCCCTGCAACGCCGAAGCGATGGTGCCGTGGGTGCCGTCCACCAGGATCTGTACCGACGGCTGCCGCCCCGCCAGGACTTCCCGGTAAAACCCGCGAGAAATAACCACCCCACCCTGCAGCTCTCCCCGGAGTATCCGGTCGTACAGGTGCGTTGCCGAATCGGAATATTCCCGCACATCAAAATAACGGGGGTTGTGGACAAACGCCGAAATCACCCGCCTGGATACGGAGGTCCTGTCCAGGTCCACAATGCCCAGTCGGGCGCTCCGGACGTCCAGACTCACGGCGTACCCGAACATGACCAGCAGAAAGAGAGGAAGAAAGATGACCAGCCCCAGGGTGCGACGGTCCCGAAGTATCTGCCGGAACTCCTTGGACACCACCGCTCGTAGCCTCATCTCGTTTCTCCCGTGATTTCCCGTTCCACCACACCGACAAAGACGTCTTCCAGGGTGTCTGCGCCGTACCGGTGTCGAAGATCCTCCGGCGGGCCGGCAGCGACAATTCTTCCGCCGTACATGAGGTGAACGGTATTGCAGTACTCCGCTTCGTCCATGTAGTGGGTTGTCACCACAACGGTAGTGCCGCCGTCGGCGAGGCCGTTGATGAGTTCCCAGAACTCCCGGCGGGATACGGGGTCTACCCCTCCGGTGGGTTCGTCCAGAAAGAGAATGGGTGGCCGGTGAAGAACGGCGCATCCCAGGGCGAGACGTTGCGCCCACCCTCCGGAGAGATCTGCCGCCCTGGTCTGCTCCCGGCCGGTGAGCCCCGCCATCGCCAGCACCCAGGTGCGGCGGGATGCTATTTCCCGCCCCGACAACCCGTACATGCCGGCGAAAAAGGTGATGTTCTCCCCTACCGTCAGATCTCTGTAGAGAGAAAAACGCTGGGACATGTACCCGATTCGCCGCTTTACCCGTTCCGGCGCGGTGGCCACATCCTCACCGTCCACTCGGGCGGTTCCTTCCGAGGGTTTCAGAAGGCCGCAGAGCATACGAATGGTGGTACTCTTTCCCGCGCCGTTGGCCCCCAGCAGGCCGAAGACTGAACTCCGCTCCACCGAAAACGATACATTGTCCACGGCAGTGAAGTTGCCGAACCGCCGGGTCAGCTCCCGGACTTCGATTGCCGCCGTCATGACTTTTCCTGCAGGGCGATGTAGGCGTCCTCCATGGTGGGTGGAATGACGGCAATTGAATCTATCACGACCCCGAGGTCTTCAAAGAGCGACGAGATCTCCTCCGGCGAGGACGCGTCATATACATGGACCCGGTTTCCCTGTATCTGGACGGTGAAACCCCGGTCCTGCAGCTCCTTTCGGACCGCCCGAGCCGACGAGGTAACAACCTCCGTGATAGGCCGGTCCAGCCCTGCAGTAATCTCCGCGGGAGTTCCCTGTGCAAGAAACCGCCCCTCCTTTAAAAGCCCCACCCTGTCACACCGGTCCGCCTCGTCCAGATAGGGCGTGGAAACGGCGATAGTCAGACCGTCTCTCTGCAGCTCCTTCAGGATCGTCCAGAACTCCCGGCGCGACACCGGGTCAACACCGGTGGTGGGTTCATCGAGGACGATCAGCTCCGGACGATGGATCAGGGCGCACGCAAGAGCGAGTTTTTTCTGCATGCCCCCGGAGAGCTTTCCTGACAGTCGCTTCCGGAACGGCTCCAGCCGGGTAAACTGCAGGAGCTGTCGTCGGTACTCTTTCCGGCTGTGCAGGGGTCGATGATTGCCCGAGGCCCGGTGGGCGCTGTAGAGCGTACCGAAAAACTCCAGGTTTTCCTCCACCGTCAAATCCCGATAGAGGGCAAACCCCTGGGCCAGATACCCGATACGGCCTTTCATCTCCCGGGTAATCGTCCGTGCGGTGTCGCCAAAAAGGGAGAACTCCCCCTCATCGGGTGACAGTATCCCCGCTATGATACGCAGGAGTGTGGTCTTCCCCGCACCGTCGGGACCGATGACGGCGAATATCTCGCCCCCCGGGATCTTCAGGTCGACTCCGTCAATACCGATGACTTGACCGTACTTCTTCCGAACGCCTTTGAGCTCCACTGCCGGACCTGCCCGCTCAGGGTCTTGCCGATCTGATTCTCTCCGGTCCGATTCGTTCCCGGTCATGGCACGATCTTCGCCGTTGCGGGCATGCCGATCTTGAACACCCCATCGGGGTTTTCCAGCGTTATTTCTACGGCGTAGACCAGCTGCGCCCTGGCCTCTTCGGTCTGGACGTTTCGGGGTGTAAACTCGGCACGTTCCGCCACGGCGGTTATCGTGCCGGGAAACTCTCTGTCGGGCATTCCATCCACCTGCACCATCGAAGCCCCTCCAATGGTGATCTCACCGAGACGCCGTTCGGGCACGTAGATCGTCAGAAAGACGATGGAAAGGTCTGCGAGAACCAGCAGAGGCGTGCCCGGCGCCACCATCTCTCCGACTTCCCGGACCACCACCGTTATCGTCCCCGCCCGGGGCGCGGAAATGGTCGCATCCGAGACGTGCCGCTCCAGCCGGGATACCGCGGTCTCCGCCTCTGCCACCTGTGCGTTCGCCCTGCGCCGGTCCTCCGGGCGAACCAGCGTCTCAAGCCGTTGGAGCTGAGCTTCTGCTGCTTCCGCCCGGGATCGTGCCTGCAGGTAGCGGGTTTCTGCCCTGTCCAGCTCACTGGCGGTGGAACTGCCGGCGGCGCGGAGATTTCTGATCCGCTCCAGGGTGCGCTCTGCAAGGTCCCTTGCGTCCCGCGCCTCCCGGAGGTTTGCTTCGGCCTGTTGTATCTCTTCCTCCCGGGCCCCCGCAAGGAGGGTATCCCTCTCCGCCCGGGCCGCCTCGAGGCGGTACCGTCCCTGGGTGAGCTGCAACTCCAGGTCGGTGGCATCGACCCGTGCCAGAACCTCCCCCTGATCTACCTCATCACCGCGCCGAACGTTCACCTCGAGAAGCTCTCCGTTGGTCCGTGCGGAAATCGTCACTTCCGTCGCTTCGATGGTACCGGACCCCTGGATCACGTCGGTATCGGCCTCGGTGCAGGATGTCAGCAACAGGATTGTAGATACCAGGGCAAGGATCCCGACCGGTCGGACACCGTTTCTTTCAGATCTTGAAGCGTTCACGTCGATATCCCCCGAATCACAATGGAACCGATCTGTTCCACCATCGCCGAAGGCGTGATGTCCAGGGCGACGACGTTCTCCGGGGTAAGGAGATTCTCTGCAAATGCGATCAGCATCGTTGTGACGATTCGAGGAGAGACGTCGCGTCGCACGGTGCCTGCGACCTGCTCCTCCTCGATCCGGCGTTGCAGCCGCGTGAAGATGTGTTCCCGGCGAAAGGCGTTCACCTCCGCCCAGAGCTCGCCGTCGTACTTCATCACGTCCGAGAGAAACTCGCTGCCGAGAGAGCGAAGCTCCCCTGCGAGTAACCGGAAATGTCCCATGAGAGGCGCTACATCCCCTGACCGTCTCTCGGATCCGGAGGTCTGTGCGGCATCGGAGGTCTCAAGATGTCGGGTCAGCGTGGCTTTCAGTTGGGCCATTTTCCGGCGGACCACTGCCCGGACCAGCTCGCTTTTCCCGCGAAAGTCCTGGTAGAGGGTCTTCTTGCTGATACCCAGGGCGTCGGCAATTTCGTCGGCAGTGACACGGCGGAACCCTTTGCGAAAGAAGAGTTCCTCCGCCCTGTCCAGTATCCGGGTCTGTCGCTCAGTGAATTCCTGTGGCTCCATATATTCGGTATAGACCCTCCAAGACAAGCCGTCAAGGGGAAACCGTATTAGTTTCCACAGTTTCCTGTGGCCGGATGTTCCACAACGTCAGATAGCGCTATCTTTGCACTATGGCCTACGAACCGAAGACAAAGAAGAACGAAACGGACCCGCGGGAGTTCCTGACGGCAACTACAGACGGGGAAAGACGGGATGACGCCTTCCGTATCCTTGAGATGATGGAAGAGATCAGCGGTGAACCGGCGGTCATGTGGGGCGACTCCATAATCGGGTTCGGGACGTACACCTACCGGTACGCCGGCGGCCATTCGGGCGAGTGGCTCCGCGTCGGCTTTTCACCGAGAAAACGGAATTTCTCCCTCTACATCATGGACGGCTGTCTCTCCTACACCGCCGACGCTGCCTCCGACGACATCCTCTCCCGCCTGGGAAAACACAAGCGGGGCAAGGCGTGCCTCTACATCACACGCCTGGCCGATGTTGATGAGTCCGTACTGCGGGAGCTGATTGCCCGGTCGGTAAAGCAACCGGCTATTGGTGAGGCAACGTCGACATAACGACTATGCCCCAACACGCTCAGTACATACCGAGGTGAATTTGCATTGCCCGTAAACAGGCTTGTTGAATATCCGTGCTGGTAATATACCCGATGTCTCGCTTCAACCTGGATTTTGATATCGTACGGATCTGGTGAGCCATTATTATTGATTCGTAGGGCAGACCGCTTTCGTCTTCTGGGAGAAGCACTTCATTTTGATAGACGTTACGTCTTTGTTTTCTGCGTGTAAGGGGTAGAACGGTAACGACGTTCATCACTTCGTTGAACGTTTCGTCGCTTACAACAAGAATCGGGCGATTTCCCGCCTGCTCAATTCCGACGACGGGATCAAGATAGACAAATGCCAGTTTCCATCGCCACTGCATCAGGTGTCCGATATTCCGTCGGTGCGAGTTACTGAGTACGCTTCGGTAGTTTCGCGAACATCATCAAGGTACAAAGGGTCATTTGCCGCGGACCGAATGTTTTCCCGAATTACGTCTCGCTGCAACTCTTTCAGACGTTCCCGCAACGCCTGTTCCACAAATTCACTCATGGTTGCAGCGGCACCGGAGGAAACTGCAGACCGTACTTCTTCAATTACCTGTTCACTTAGCTGGTATGTCGCCTTCTTCGCCACACGATAGATTATACCACTAATCGCCCTTCCAAACTACCATACGAATTTACATATGCAACGCCCCATACAGGCCCAGCTGAAACAGATTTGGAACGTATTCGTAGTAGATCTCGGTGGAGTATGCGAGGCTTCCTTCATATCGATCATTACCCATACGACGCCCCCAGGAGCCGTACCCGATGACGGCGAAACGATCTGAAAGGAAATACCGACCCTCGATAGCGGGACCCATGTACATTACAGTCTTTTCCCGTTCAAACCGGAAGTCGTCAACAGATTGAACAGTACCGTCGTTGAACTCGTCTTCGATCCCCCAGATCTCGTAATCTGTTTCTGTCAAGCGGAGCGACGGTTTTACGGAAAGCCTGTTCGACCGGAAAAAGCGGTATCCCAGGTCAACCGAGAGAATACGATTCAGATGGGGCACAGCAGTTACCCTGGTTACATCCGACGTGGTGTCGTCAACTATTGTATACTCTCGGGATACGCCGCCGATACCGGATTCGCCCAACGGTATTCCCCCGGTGAATGTGGCTTCGATGCCCCTGCGGAACCCGAGGGTCACAGGGAAGACTATCTGGACTCCGGAAATACCATCTTTGTCACCGGAAAAAACCGTTTCTATCCCCGTCCCGAATGTCATGGAAAAACGACTCTCCGGGAGATCGTTCCGGTCTCGATATTCCAGCCACGCCGTATCGTCCTGCTCCGCCGCCGTAAGACGGGAAGGATTTCCGAACAGACGGAACAGTACACCCAGGTTGACGCCGTATCCGGCCGGAGCCTCACCGTATGCGTCAGCGGTAACGGCTTCATCAAATCCGAAAGCATACTCCGTACCACCTACCGGCCCCGGCAGAAAGACATAGGCATTGGTAAACACCGTAGATGCCGTCCCGGGAAGGGAGTACTCCAGACCGATCTTCGGGGCCAGGGCGATTCCGCCGGAATCCGCTTGTAGATCACCCCGTTCGTCGGCCTGCAACATGGTTTCGTGTCCCACGAAGGAAACGTGCAGTCCTCCCTTCAAAAAGAACGACTCCGTTAACGCCTGGCGGCGCCCGACGCCCGCCTCAAAAACTGACCAGGTATCTACGTAGAGGGTCGGCTCAATCACCCGGGGCGGATCGCCACTCTCGTCATTGGAGTCTTCATAGAGCACCGAAGGAAAGCGGTATCCAAACTGCGATTCACCCAGGGCGAGGCCGAAGTAAGTGCCACCGTTCCGACTGAGCTCAAATCCGAGATTCGGAATGCTGAACCCGGGTATGCCGAAGGAACTGTCGGGTCCGACGATTCCAGAAAAACCGACGGCGGGGTAGAAATGAAGCCCCCAGATACGAAGGTTGTCGCCTTCAAAGGAGCGATACTCCCGTTCCTCTGTTGCTGCCTCGGTAACGGCCCGTTCATCTCCGCCGAAGCCGTAGCCCACACCCAGGTTGGCGTACCAGGCGTATCCGCGTTCGATGGTGCCCTCAAAGGGAAACTCAAGGCCCGAGTCGGTGCTACCCTGGAGTGTACGGTTATAGTCGGTCTCATTAGGAAGGAAGAACATCGCCCCGGTAGTACCGAAGAGCAGGAAGCGACGGATGTTAAGCTCTGCCGTAACTTCAGCACCCAGCGACCCGACCCAGTACTGTTCACCGTATTCGTAGTCCGGGTTTTCTATTGCTCCGCCCTGGTCGTAGGTAAACTCACGATCACCGTCGTCTATCGCGGTGGCAACGCGGCCCTCCTGTTCAAGCCCCAACCGTACACCGGGAATGAACGTCAGAGAATTGAGCGGACTATATCGACGACCGTATCCGAGAAAGAAACGACGGGACTCTATCGCAACGTTTTCCAGAGAAAGACCGATGTGTTCTTCCCGAAACCGATAGGGAGAGTCACCACCAAAGAACACCCAGGCCATAGCCAACTCGTATCCGCCAAAAGCACTGTGCCGCTCTCCCCAGTCAAAACGAGCCCTGGACCCGAACACAAGAGAATTCACCTCCTCTCGCGGCCGCCACTCCATGCCCGAATACACCCCCACCGACGCGGACCACTCCCGGCCGACATCCCAACGACGCCACTGGTAGGCGCGATAGGTCAGGGCATCGGCATCCGCCGGCGGCGCATCGTCCGTAGCGGCCGGTTCTTCCGCCTCGGCGATCAGCGCCGCCAGATCCAGCGGATCCAGAGTAAGAGTCTCCGGTTCTGCGCCGAAGTCGGGATTGCGGATCTCACGCATCCGCTCAATATTGTCCGGATGGATAACGAAGGTACTGCCGCCGTATACCTCAAGGACGAGACGGTCGTTCCCGTCCTCGATAACACGCCCCCGGAGCATGGAACCGTCGGTGGTGAAGACTTCTGTGAGAACCTCTTCTTCCGGAAAAACCTGGGCCGACAGCCCTGCCCCGACCAGAAGAACGAAAAGCACAACCCAACCAGCCGTTACCGTTTTGTACACAGGAGTATCCTTTTTGATATTTGGTCCTATTTTAAGGCTACCGACGGGAGGTGTCAAAAAGTATTCTTGATAGTGTTACATGCCCGGCGGCGCTACCGCCGGCAGAACTCCAGGAGCACCCCGCCGGTGGATTTGGGATGGACGAAGGCGATCTCGGCACCACCGGCACCCGCCCGAGGCTTCTCGTCGATCATCCGCAGCTCCGCGTCCAGTACACCGGCGATCGCGTCTTTCAGATCCGACGTACGCAGGGCGATGTGATGGATCCCCTCGCCGTTCTTTTCGATGTATTTCGCGATAGGGCTTTCCGGATCGGTTGCTTCAAGAAGCTCCAGCCGACCCTCCCCGGCAACAAAGATCGCCGTCCGCACCTTCTGGTCGCCTACCGTCTCTAGTTCCGGCTCGCCCAGTCCAAGGATGTCCCGATAGAACGGTATGCGCTCTTCCAGGGAGCGTACCGCGATGCCGATGTGGTCAATCAGTTCGATCATGGTGTCCTCCATATTCGGTGTCGATCTTTTCGAGAACCTCCGCCAGGCGACGGCGGATTACCGCGAAGGGAACCCCTTCCCGGGGGTCAACGATCCCCCGCTCCCGGATCCATCGGCGAAAGAGGCCCGACGCGGTCTCCACCAGAGCGTCACCGATCCGCCGCTGCCGCCGTTCAAGGAGTTCCCCGGCATCTTCCAGTTTCGCAAGGTGCGTACCTATCTTCCCGTATAACTCCGAAACACCGTCGCCGGTCACCGCCACGGTACGCCGGATCTCCGGAGGAATCGAACTTCGGGGATGCTCCCGAATCACCTCCGCAAGCTCTCGTTCGAGTTTCTCCACCCCGGGATAATCGCATTTGTTGATCACATAGATATCTCCGATCTCCATCACCCCCGCCTTGAGGGCCTGGATCTCGTCGCCGGCACCGGGGTTCATCACAAGGAGCACCAGATCGGCGAGGGAGAGGATCCCCACCTCCGACTGCCCCACTCCTACAGACTCGACGAAGATATCCTCGAACCCCGCGGCGGTCAGGACCGTCACCGTCTCGAGAGACGCAGCGGAGAGCCCTCCGCCGTGGCCTCGGGTCGCCATCGACCGGATGAAGACGCCGTCGTCGGCACCGTGACGAGTCATACGAACGCGATCCCCCAGGAGGGCGCCGCCGCTGAAGGGGGAACTCGGATCCACGGCGAGGACCGCAACTCTCCGCCCGGCGGAACGCGCTGCGTCTACAAGCCCGTTCAGGAGGGTGCTTTTCCCCGCTCCGGGGGGGCCGGTGATGCCGATCACCCGGGTCGCCGTCCCGTGACCTTCCGCAAGGGCGTGGAGAAGGAGATCGCTCTCGGGCGTCGCCGACTCGACGATCGAGATCGCCCGGGCGATCGCCCGGTGGCGTCCCTCCTTGACCCCGCCGGCGATGGTGATCAGGTGGTCGGGGATTCGGTCCGGCATCGTTCGATAAAGTCGATCACATCCTGGATCGGGGTTCCCGGAGGAAACACCGCGCGCACTCCAGCGTCCTGCAACGGCTGGATATCCTCTTCGGGAATAACGCCCCCACCGAACACGACGATATCCTCGGCTCCCTCCCGGCGAAGGAGCTGGGTGACCCGGGGGAAGAGCTCCATATGCGCCCCGGAAAGGAGGCTGAGGCCGACGAACTGGACGTCTTCCTGGATTGCCATCGTGACGATCGCCTCGGGTGTCTGCCGGATACCGGTGTAGATCACTTCGTACCCGGCGTCCCGGAGGGCCCGGGCTATGTACTTCGCCCCTCGATCGTGCCCGTCGAGGCCGGGTTTCGCGATCAGGACGCGGACAGTGGTGCCGTTTCCCTGAACGCGGCTGTTCATCGGATTTCCCATCGTGTTCACTCTCCCATCATACCGTCGTATCAGACCGTGGTGTGCTGCTCATATTCTCCGAACACCCGTCGGAGGCGTCCGCAGATCTCTCCGAGGGTTGCGTAGGTACGCACCGCCTCGATGATCGGCTCCATCAACGGTGCGGCGGGCTCCCGGGCGGCGCGTTCGAGCGCGTCGAGGGCGCGATCAACCGCGGCACCGTCCCGGCGTTCCCGCACCTCCCGGACGCGTCGTACCTGGGCATCGTGGACCGCGGGATCGTGGCGCATCGTCTCGAGTTTCGCGGACTCCTCCGACCGGTGGCAGTTCACCCCGACGATGCTCCGTGTCCCTTCTTCGACCTCACGCTGCCAGCGGTACGCGGAGTCTTCGATCTCCCGCTGGATGATCCCCTCTTCGATCGCGCGGACCATACCGCCCCGTTCGTCGATCCATTTCAGGTACTCCCAGGCGCGCTTCTCCACCTCGTCGGTGAGGGATTCCACTACGTAGGAACCCGCAAGGGGGTCAACGGTGTTCGCGACGCCACTCTCCAGCGCGATGATCTGCTGCGTTCGCAGGGCGATCCGGACCGACTCCTCCGTCGGGAGGGCGTACGCCTCGTCCCGGGAGTTGGTATGGAGACTCTGGGTCCCGCCGAGGACCGCTGCGAGGGCGTGGAGGGCGACGCGGACAACATTGTTTTCCGGTTGTGCGGCGGTGAGCATCGCTCCGGAGGTCTGGGTGTGGAACCGCATCGCCTGGGAGCGCGTCGATTTCGACCGATATCGATCGGCGAGGATCCGCGCCCACATCCGGCGAACCGCCCGGAACTTCGCGACCTCTTCAAGAAGATCGCTGGATGAACTGAAGAAGAAGGAGAGTCGCCCTGCGAAGGTATCCACGTCGAGACCCAGGGAGACTGCGGCGTCCACGTAAGCGATCGCGTCGGCGAGGGTAAACGCGATCTCCTGTACCGCTGTAGCTCCCGCCTCGCGGATGTGGTACCCGGAGATACTGATGCTGTTCCACCGGGGAAGCCTGGTGGTGCAGAAGCGGAACGTGTCGGTGATGAGGCGCATCGACGGCTTCGGGGGGAAAATGAACGTACCCCGGGCGACGTACTCTTTGAGAATATCGTTCTGGATCGTACCCCGGAGCACCTCGGGAGAAACGCCCTGTTTCTCCGCCACAACGATGTACATCGCAAGCAGGACCGCCGCGGGGGCGTTGATCGTCATCGATGTGGAGACTTTGTCGAGGGGGATCCGGTCAAAGAGGACTTCCATGTCGGCGAGGCTGTCTATCGCGACACCTACTTTTCCGACCTCCCCGAGAGCAATCGGGTCGTCGGAGTCGTAACCGATCTGGGTCGGCAGGTCGAAGGCGACGGAGAGGCCCGTCTGCCCCTGGTCGAGAAGGTAGCGGTACCGTTCGTTGGATTCCTTTGCGGTGGCAAACCCTGCGTACTGTCGCATCGTCCAGTAGCGGCCGCGGTACATCGTCGGCTGAACACCCCGTGTGAAAGGGGGCTCGCCGGGGTATCCGAGGCGCTCCGCATACCATCCCTCCGTCTGTTGATCGACGTGGAGGCCCGCTTCCGAGGCATTCCCATCAAGGTCGACAGCGGTATCGGTGAACCCCTCCGTTCCGCCGGTGTCCCGTGGCGAGTCGTAGGCGGTGGCGATCGGTGTGATATCGAGGGGGGTATACAGCGGCTTCAGCGGAATCCCGGAAGCGGTACGAAGATCCCCATCGTTCCGTTCGGGGTGCTTCTTGACGACGGGGTCGACGGTCTCCCGCTTCCATCGTCGCAATTCGTTGTCAATGCCCATGTATCAGTTGTAACGTGCCTCCTCGCTCCTGTAAAGACGAGAGCGGCACGAAACATACCGTAGGAGGTTACATCTCCGGTCCGACTTCTTTAAGGCGTTGCGCCCACATCAGCGAGAAGACACCGGTGAGGATCGCGTAGATCCCGACGAGCCAGGAGAACGCGACGATCCCCGCCTCGGGCCGAAAAAGCAACAGAAGCCCGACGATCACCGACATCACCCCCGTTCCGCCGGCAAGCATCGGGAATCCCGGGTACCCGCGATTTTCGAACCCTACGAACAGGTGGAGAGTACCACGTATCAAAAGCCATACGGCGATCATAAGTACCACGATCCTGAGCGCCGCACCGGGCATCAGGACCAGCAGCAGGGCGATAACGATTCCGACGACGCCCTGTATGATCGCCGTCCATGTATACAGGCCCGCCCTGCCCCGGGAGAAGAAATCGAACAGTCCTTCGATGAGAAATAAGGCGCCGACGAGAAACGCGAATATCCGGGCGGTGATCGAGGGCCACAACAATGCGATGACACCTATCCCTACCGCGAGAACTCCGTTGACGGTCAGTAATGCTCGATTTCTCGTAAAGGCGATCATGAATATGCTCCTTTTGGGATACGATTATACCCCGGTGATTGATCATCCCGGCGTGGACGGTGTCTTCCGAACCGGAACGGTTCATGCGCAGCGGGATAGTCCGTCTCCACCGGTGGTTCAGTCGCAGCCCGGTTGTCCAAGTTTTTTGTGGTCTACGAGTATAATCAACTGCTCCGGGAGTCCGTTGACCAGGTTTCTCGGGATAGAGAACCCGAACTCATTCGAAAGCTCGATGATCGTGGAAAGGTGGTCGTAATCCCAGTTGTGAAAATCATCGGCGGAACACCCGGCTGTAAAGGTCAGAACCGTTTCCGCCGCGACTTCAGCAAGCTCTTCCCCGTGATACTCCCGCTCGATCGCAGCGAGAAGATCTGCACCGTTCACCCCGTCGGGGAGATCACTGGAAAAGCGTTCTTTCAGCAATTCCTCGCCCTCTTCTTCATTGATGAGGGAAACGTAGTCGGAAACGATCTGGTACTCCTGCATCTATCTGTTCCTCCTGCTCCAAAGATCATCATTCTTTCCTGCCGCGTCAACGGTTGTGATCCGACCGCGGTAGCGTATACTGAGGACAACAGGAGTCGTTATGGCAATCAACAGAGTCGCCCTTTTCACCAATGAGTATCCCCCTAACGTCTACGGCGGTGCGGGTGTCCACGTCGAATACCTCAGCCGCGCCCTCGCAAAACAGGTGGAGGTGGAGGTCAGGTGCTTCGCGACGGGTACCGGCGGAAGCGTCGGAAACGCTGCAACCGGCGCCGATGCGACGGTCGAGTCCGATATCGTTCGGGTCCGACGGGACGGAGATATCGTGGTGCGGGAGTACGCCCCCTGGGACGAGATGAAACGCAACACCGACGCACGCTTCGCCTCCGCGATGGGAGCGTTCTCCCGGAGCCTCGCGATGGCCAAAGACGATCTCGACGCCGACGTTGTGCACTGCCATACCTGGTACACCCAGATGGGCGGTCTCATTGCATCACAACTCTGGGGAATCCCGTTTCTCCTGACGACCCACTCCCTCGAACCGCTTCGCCCCTGGAAGGTCGAACAGCTCGGAAACGCCTACCACCTCAGCAGCTGGATGGAGAAGACCGCGATCGAGAGTGCCGACCGGATCATCGCCGTCTCACGGGAGACCGAGGCGGATGTTCAGCGCCTCTTCATCGGCGTCGATTCGAGGACACGAGTGATCCACAACGGAATCGACCTCTCCGAATACACCCCTGGTTCGGATACCTCCGCGATCAGCTCCCACGGGGTGGACCCGACGAAGCCCTACGTTCTGTTCGTGGGGCGAATCACCCGTCAGAAGGGAATCATCCACCTCGTCGATGCGATCCGGTATATCGACAAGGATATCCAGGTGGTGCTCCTTGCAGGGGCGCCGGACACACCGGAGATCGCGACGGAGATGAAAGAACATCTCGCCGCCGCGCGGCGCGGCAGAGACAACGTATTCTGGATCGAGACGATGCTTCCCCGAAACGAGACGATCCAGTTCTACTCCCACGCGACGGTATTCGCGTGCCCTTCGGTGTACGAACCGTTCGGGATCATCAACCTCGAGGCGATGGCGTGTAAGACCGCAGTGGTCGCATCGAAAGTCGGAGGGATCCCGGAGGTGGTCGTGCCCGGCGAGACGGGGGTACTCGTCGACCCCGGTCTCGTTCCCGGAACGTTTTCGCCGAACGATCCGGAACACTTCTCACGGGAACTGGCAGATGCGATCAACGCCGTCGCCGGAGATCCCGCAACGGCACGACGCTACGGTGAAGCGGGGCGCCTTCGGGCACAGGAACACTTCAGCTGGGATGCGATCGCCGAGAAGACCCTTGATCTGTACCGTGAGGCGGCGGCTGAAAGAGCAGGCGATACACCCGGTCCCGGTCGGACTCCCTGATATTCCCGTAACGAACGTGGATCACCCCGCCACCCCGGGAGGTTCGCAGTACCGTTGCGACCAGATCGAGGGAGCGGGGGTGCTCTAAGTTGTAGAGACTCGCGCCGCCCCCGCCGACACGGCCGGTAAACCCGAGTCGTACCCGCAGGGACGACAGCGATCCCGAGGGCACCTTCTGATCCGCGAGGGCAAGCGTCGCAGCCTGATTGACCAGGCCCTGACTCTGGAGGAGAAGATACGCAGCGGTATTCCTGCGAAGATACGTAGCCAGGACCGAAATCACTTCTTCGTCGGACCGGGAGAGGCCGTAGCGCTCCACAAGCTCGCGGTAGCGTGCCGCTTCTTCCTCACCTCTGAGCCGCTCCGCGCGGTTTCGTTTCCGGATCGAATAGATCGCGAATCCCGTGATGACCGCGAAGACGACCAAGAACGTGGCGATGACCTCGATCAGCGGCGTTTCGAACCCTCCCGCGAGGGAGCTTTCCACCGTGTTCCTCACACTACCTGATCAAACGAGATCGCCGGCGGGTCCCGAGGATCAAAACCGCCGGCGTGGATCGCACCGTGGCTCATGCGCAGTACCGTCTTGTGCGATCCCGTCTGGGGCGGGCGGTACTCGTGGGTTCCGAATGTTACCACGACGCCGTGGTGCATCGTATCTTCGACAACAACCACGCTTTCCGTCGACGGGTCGAGGCGCTCTTTCAGCGCCGGGACGGTTCGCCGAAGTTGTGCAATTCGTTCCCGCGCCGAAGCAAGATCTCGGGTGAGCTGCTCCCGCGCAGCGAGAAACTTTTCGTCCGAGTGCCCCTCGGCGATCGCCCGTTCAATGCGCTCCAGCTTCGTCTGCAAGGTATCGATCGTCTCTTCACCTTGACCGAGTTCTTTCCGGGAGAGCTGGTACTCTTCCATCAACTCCGGCGGCACCCCGACGGACACTCGCGTCGCGACGTCGTAGATGTTACCGAGCTTGCGACACCAGAAACTTCCCCCTACCAGACAGTCGCCGGCGATAAACTCTGCCCTCCGTCCGTTCAGGATACAGTGTTCCCGAACCACAACCGTGGAGTGCATGATCGCCTCCTCTACAAGGATCGTTCCCTTGCATCGGATGGTGGAACTTTCGACATACCGGGCGAACAGGTTCCCCCCGCATTCGATGATCCCGTCACCGTTTCCGTTCATACCGCTCTGAAGGAGTACATTCTCCCCCCCTCGGAGAGTCGCACGGCCCACACTTTTCCCGACCTGGATCGTTCCGGAGGCTTCAACGATGAACCCGTCGGCAACACTGCCGGCGACCACCACGGAACCGTCGAAATGAATATTACCCGTTTCGTAGTTGACGTTGTCCACCTCGATGATCGGTTCGACGACGATCAACCCGTCCCTGATCCGGACGTTTCCGTCCACTGCGGCGTACAGCTCGGAGCCGTCACTGTTGAGCGTCGTGTTCTGCCCCGCCGGTATCGTCGCGGTGGCGGTATCCCTCGCTGCGGGAATCGTTCGCCCCGTCACAGTGTGCCCGTCCACCGCTTGCACCGGCGGCAACAGCACCGCGAGGAGGTCCCCGGCATGTCGGTTGTCGATAAAGTTGAGTTCTTTCAGGTTTATTCGGCCGAAGGGCATCTCGAGGTACGGCTTGCCCCGATTGAGATTGAACCGATACTCCAGACGTCTGCTTCTGCCCAGCACCGGCGCCCGTCCCGCCGCGACGGTAACCGGCGTTCCGTAGCGTTCGCCGCTGATCAGGGTACCGAGTGCTTCCCGGTCATGACCGAACACCACCCCTGCGCGCTCCAGTCCCAGGACAAGATCATCCACCGTCGGGGGTGCTGCCCCCTTTTTCGGCGCGGTGACCACCATCGTCGCAGACATCTCGTCGTCCGCAATCGTGACTTCCCAGGTGCTCGCAAGGCGTTCGCCGTCGGGCCATTCGACGAGACGACGAGGTTCTCCCGTCGCCTCGGCGATCGCTTCCTGGATCACCCCCGCCCTCGGACGAGGCATCCCGAGAAGTCGCATGCGGTTCTGGACTTCGTCGGCATACACCGCAGAGCGTCCCGGCTCGGGAGGCGGGACGGTGAGGTACACCCAGCCGTGGCGGTAAAAGACGTCAAAGTTCTGCGGTCGGGAACCACCCATCCTGTTGATACTATCTCACGTCTGTTGCCGCCACAACCGTCCAGGACCCGGGGCAACCGTCGGCGGTTTCAACGGTGCAGGCGCACCGTTCAGTCTCCGTACAATCGGGCGTCCCAGGGCTCCAGTTCCCCTGATTCGAGCCGTCGGGTCATATACTCTCTCAGTTCGCCCCCGAGGATCGGAATTGCAAGGGCCTTCTCCAGAAACTCGCGATCCAGCGGGGTGAGGTAGAACCCTTTGGTGAGCCCCGCGATCGTCCACTCCGGATACGGCCGTTCTACAAGGGTGATCAGATCCCCCGCAGCGACGTCGCCCTCCTCGAGGATGCGGTAATACCACCCCGGGGTTCCCTCGTCCTGCATCACCTTCGGGATCTCCCGGACCCCCGCGTTGTACCCGAGTTTCCAACAGGGCTGGCGGAATCCGGTAACCTCGACGAGGATACCCCGACGGGAGCGCCGGACACCGGAGGTAATCGGTGGGGTGTCTCCATTCCCGGCATCGGCGCCGGTATCGGTTGCCGCTACAGCGCGACCGTCGCCACTCTCGACCGGTCCGATCCGGTACCGATCTCCGAGACACACCGTCTCTTCCGTCATCCCCCGGGTGGTGATGTTTTCGCCGAACCCGCGGCGATCGCTGTGGATGTCGGCGATGAAATCCTGGTATCGATCCCGATACGTTTCGTAGTGTTCACCCGCGCAGTGGAGGATCGCCTTATCCGGCCCGCCGTGACCGTGGTAGGCGTGTTCGTCCCCCTCGGGTCCTACCTGTGTAACCGCTACCGCACCGTTCACCGGTGTCTTCCGGATCGCGCTCTCTTCGCCGTCAGGTGTCAGAGGCGCCCGTTTTCCCACCATCACGAGGTCGATCGATGTTGTGATCATTGTGCGAGTATACCCGGTACTCTTCCCGACGTTAACCGAGGAGTATCTTCATCAGCGAATCTTCAAGGCCGGGCTGACACGCAACGAGAGGCGGTCCAGGTTCCCGCTTCAGCGGGTCCAGAGGAAACGGCGAAAGATACCCACCCGCCTCCGCCACGATCAGCCGCGCCGCCGCAACGTCCCAGGGCCACATCGCCATCTCGATATACCCCTGAATCGTCCCGGTAGCCACCATCGCAATTCCCAAAGCGCCGGAACCGTATCGGCGATACTCAAAACCTCCTTCAAGGATTCGCCGTAGAATCGCGAGATACTCATCGACCGGTAGAACTGCGCCGCGTCCGGTCATGATTAGCGACTCCGCGACATCGCGATTCCGGGATACCGCGAGTCCCTCGCCGTTCAGCCAGGCACCACCACCGCGGATCGCCGTATACTCTTCATCGCGATCCGGCGCATAGATCACGGCGATCTCGGTCATGTCGTTACGGACCGCCCCGAGAGATACACACCACGTGTCCAGTCCCGCGGCGAAATTGGAAGTGCCGTCAACCGGGTCGAGAACCCAGGTAACCCGATCGTACACGGAGTGCGGTGTTGTGGTGTCCTCGGTATCTCCTTCATCCCCGTCGCGTCCTTCCTCGCCGAACACGCGGTCTCCGGGAAACAGTACAACCAACTCCTCCCGGATGAATTGCTCCACCTGAAGGTCCGCTTCAGTCACGAAATCCTGGTGGGATTTAGCCAGGCGCGTTACTCCCGTATCGCGGATCTTCTGCGCACGGCGTCCTGCGTCTTTCACGATTCTCCGAGCTTCTACCAACACGTCCACCCAGTCACGTTTTCTCTCACTCATCGCGCCTCCCCCGGGAATCGTACACCGAACGAAAATGATCGGGAACGCTGGTCGTTACGTAGTCGCAGGTGGCACCGTTCTCGGCGAGATCGTGCACCCGGTGGATTGTGTCATCGTCATCGACCGTCCAGGTACCGACGATCAGGCCGCGGCGATGAACGCGATCGATAATCTCAGGATTCAACAGCGTGTGCTCGATATTCACCCCGGCAAACCCGTACTCCCTCAGTTGATCGAGGATCACAGGAAATGCCGGGTCTCTTACCTCCCTGACCACGTTGATGAGGGTATCGACGGACCGCGGAAGCACGCCGAGTATCTGCCCCTGATCCGGGAAGAGGCCGCTATCGTTGCCGCCGGAAACTGATCCGGCGGCACTGAAGGCACCCCCCGCCTCGGCGCGTCCGGACCGATCGGCTCCCCCGGCTCCGACGCCCCTCCCGAGTCCGACGTCCGCAAGGCGACATCCGGTAAGAAAGGTCCAATCGAGAAAACCGTGTTCTTTCAGGATATCGAGCACCGCCGGAAGAGCGATCCCGTTCTTGATATCCAGGTTGAGGCGCAGTCCCGCAGTAGCACAGGCGTCGCAGACCATTCCGATCGACGGAAGTTCCGGGGATTCGGTTACTCCGTCTCGGGTCAGCGTTTCCACGGAGACCCGCATACCGCCGTCTTGCGGGATCCACGGGTCATGAACGAGTACGGGATACCCGTCGGCGAGCACCTGTACGTCGAACTCCACCGCGTCCGCACCGGCTTCTTTTGCTGCCGCGATCGACGCGAGGGTGTTGGCAGGGGAACCGTTACAGCCGCTATGAGCAACGACCAGTGGGCTATGCACAGCAGTGGTTCGCACGTTCCACCTCATTTCAACGACGCGGTAAAGCCGGTGGTCAGGCGATCGTAGACGAACGCGGTCAACAGAAGGAGCGGTACCGACGCAAGTACACCGATCGCCATGAGAGAACCCCACTCCGTTTCGTATTCGGTAATGTAGTTTACGATACGAAGAGGCACGGTAAACATCCGGGGACGCCGGGTAAAGAGCAGGGCGAAGAGGAACTCGTCCCACGCCATAATCGCCGTGAACACCGCTGTCGCTGCAATCCCTCCCGCCGAAAGAGGTGCAACGATACGCGCCAGGATCTGCCCGGGTGACGCGCCGTCGATCCGCGCCGCCTCCTCGATCTCGACCGGGACGCTCCGGAGAAATCCAACAATGATCCACAACGCGTATGGTAACGTATACACCTGGTATACCAGAACGAGACCGATCCGGCTATTCACCAGCTCCATCCCCAGAAACAGCTCGTACAGCGGTACCGAGAGGACAACCGGCGGAAGGATCTTCACCACCAGAATCCACACCAAAAAAATTCCGTTAAAGTTCCATCGGAAACGGTGCCGGACGATCGCGTATCCCGCGGTGAACCCGAGGTAGATCGAGAGTATCGTTGACCCTGCGGTGACGACGATACTGTTGAGGAAGTTCAACCCCACCCGGGCGGCAAACACGTCCTGGTAGTTACCAAAGGTAATTTCCCGCGGAACGAAAGTCGGCGTCGGAAGCACCACCTCTTTGGGTGTCTTGAAACTCGTAGTCACGATCCAGTACAGAGGGAACACGGTCACCAGAAGCACAAGCACGATGACGATGCCCCGAATGATTCCGACCGCGCGTGGCGAAGCAATGACAGCCGGCGGACGATACTCTGCCGTTCGACGCGGTAAACCGGACCCGGCAGATCCCGCTTCCGGCGCGGCGCCGCGGGATGGATCCCTCCGAGTCGGATCGTAGCCGATAGAACCACTCATGACTCACTCCCCTTCAGGAGGCGCGGGATATACACCATCGCCACCACCGCGATCAGTGCGAAGGCGATCATTGACGCTGCCCCCGCCCGTCCCAGGTTGAAATAGTTGAACGCCTCACGGTAGATGAAATACGAGATTGTCTCCGTTGCGTTCCCCGGGCCTCCGCCGGTCAGAGCGTAGACTTTCGAGAAGAGGCGAAACGTATCGATCGTCCGAAGCATAGCCACGGTGAGAAGGTGTGCCGCCATCAGAGGAACAATGATGTACCGTAACAGACCTATCGTCCCGCTTCCGTCGATTCGCGCCGCTTCGAGGTACTCCGGCGGCAGCGTGCGCAACGCCGCGCTCAGTATGACGAACGCGAAAGGTGTCCACTGCCACACGTCGACCAGCACGATCGAAAAAAGCGCGAGGTCAGGGTCGATCAACCACCGGACCGGAGCAAACCCTGCGCCCTCGATCAGGGAGTTGAGAATGCCGATATCAAAATGAAACATCGTCCGCCATGCCGCGCTGACGACCATCGTTGATAGCATCATCGGCGCCATCGCCATCAGCGACACTGTCCGGGCGCCACGAAACGGCTTGTACAGGAGCAACGCCATAGCGAATCCGATCCCCGTTTCGAGAATCACCGCGAAAACAACGAAAGTCACCGTATTCCCGATGGACGTCAGAAACTGCCGGTCCGACAGGATCGACCGGTAGTTCTCGACGCCCACGAGCTCTCGGGTTCCCGCGATATAATCGAAATCGAAGAGCGAGTTCGTCGCGACGGTTACGACGGGATAGACCGTCAGGATCAGCACGACGATCACCGCCGGCCCGATCAGAGCGGAAAAGAAGGCGCGCTCCCGCCTGGAATGCATCAACACCACCGAAGTACTCCGCTGTACGTACTGTTATCAGAAAAGATACCGGTCGGCGGAAATGATCCACCGACCGGCACACTGTTTTGGTCCGTTTCAGGTCGGAAGCGTGACATCCACTGCCACCTTTCACGACCTGCGACTCGGACGCCTCCGGGTCCGAACCGGGAGGAGTCCGCAGCGTTCGTCAGTCCACGATCTCCGCTATGCGCGCCTCAGCGTCGGCGAGGGCTTCCCGGGCAGTCAGATCACCGATCAGGGCGAGCTGCAGCGCGTTTCCGAGAGCTGCCTCGATCTCCGCCCAGCTGTTCGTCCGGGGACGGGCAACGCCGTTCTGCAGGCCGTCAAGCTGCGCGGGATACCAGAAGTACGCATCTTCCACCTCAGAATCCTCATGAACGCTTACCCGAGTTGGAGGCACCCCGACTTCGAGGGCGATCCGCCGTTGCATCTCCGCGCTGGTCAGAAACTGAAGGAAATCGAACGCCGCGTCCTTGTTTTCCGAAGACTCGGCGATACCCGCAAGCCAGATCCCGATCATCGGGGACGATCCCCGAACCTGCCCCGGATGTGCAGCGATCTGCATCTGTCCGACGACCGCTGATTCCTCGGGGTTGTTGATATCTCCGATCCAGCCCGGCCACACCTCGATCGCGATCGCCCCGCTTCCGTTATACAGCGCGTCCCGAACCTGAGCGGCCTGGTAGTTGGCCACCCCTTCCGGTGCGTACTCGGCGAGTTCGAGGAAAAACTCGAGGGCTTCCAACGATGCCGCGGAGTTGATCACCACGTCGCCGTCGGCGTCAAGGACATCACCGCCGAACGCCCACAGGATCGGGAGAAAGCCGGTAACGATCGGGTTACCTTTGGTTCCCCGAAAGAGAACGGGCGTAATATCCGGTTCCGATTCGTCGAAGACCTGCGCAGCCTCCAGAATATCGCCCCACCGCTCCGGCGCGCCAAGACCGTGCTTCTCGAAGAGATCGGTGCGATACGCAAAGAGCTCGACGTTTCCTATGTGGGGCAACGCGTAGAGCGTTCCGTCACCGGCTGGATACCGACCGACCCCGACGGCGGGACCGATGAAATCAGGATCGATCGATTCGCCTCGTTCCTGATAGATCGCGTCAAGGTCGGCGAGCCACCCGGCTGCCATGTACTGCGGCGCATTTGGATCATCGATCAGGATGATATCGTAGGATGCGGAACCGCTTCGAAGATCCACGACGGTCTGCTCGAAGAGCGCGGACCCCGACAGCTCGAGAATCTCGAACTCGACATCAGGATTCTGCTGCTGATAGGCCTCGGCGGCAAGCTTCATCGCTGCCCCGTAGGAACCGTCCCGTCCGGCGATCGTCAGCGTCACCGGACCATCGCTTTCGGGAGCGCCGCTCGCCCACAGCGGAGTCATCGCCACAGCCAGAAGCAGGACGAGGTACGTCATCATTCTCATATATACCCTCCAGAGTAAGTTCGTATCACTCCGGCAGTATACGGTTACAGAAAGGAGTAGACAAAATTCTTTCCGTGGCGGCGTAACAGCCGGAAATCGGATGCTATCTAACCAAACCTTAACGGACGACCGACAGAGTATGATGGGGTTGTCGACGGTGAAGGGACAAAGACTGAAAAAACATGAACTCGTCGAGTTTGTGTTCACTCGCATGTGGGAAACGGCACGTCGGGAGAACCTTCCCTCGATCCAGAGCGTCACACTCTCACTTGACGCCCTCCGGGAAGAGATCGCGAAGGCAAGTGGAACCCCTCGTCATAACAACAAGTGGATCTGCAGTCAACTGAAAAAGTACGAGCAGGAACAGGGGGTTACTCTGTTCGTCCACGAGAGGAACAAGAGCGGTGCAGAAACGATACGCGTCGCAGACACTCTCGTTTCCTTCCAGCAGAAACGACACCTCTACCGTCCGGAAAAGTTGCGTCTCGCCAACGCCCTTGCCGATTATATCGCCGCCGAGTACCCTTCGCAGAGTGATCCCGTCGCTATCTGGATGGGTGCGGGCACCACGATGGCCCTCGCCGCGGAAGTCCTCGCCGAACGCGTTGTCGACACCGCGCCGCCGATACACGTGTTCACCCACAATGTCGGAGTTCTCACCACCTTCCTGCGCCCAGAGACCCCGCCGTCGATCACCGTGTCCGTCTCCCGGGGGACGATCGATCCGATCACATACACGATCATTCCCCCACCGGAAGACCCGGTCTGGCCGGATCACACCGATGTCGTCGTACAGGGTACTTCGGTACTCTACGACGGTGATCTGTACATCGAGTCGGAAACTGAGGCTGCGATAAAACGGTTACTTCTTACTGAAGGGGCAGGAACGAAGATCCTCTTACTGACGATGCATGAATACCGCACAGAACAGCCCCACGGCATGTACCGATACGGTAGCATCGACGACTATGATCTGGTGATCACTCCAACAATGAAAAACCCCTCCGCGGACCAGCGTCGCGCGCAGGGGTGGCTTGATGCGTCCATCGAGCGTTTCGAGGTCCATATCAAACAGTGGCACTATCAGATCCTCCGGAGCCGCGTACCACGTCGATCTGTCACCCCGTAACGCGTCGCCGCTGGACGGTCGTTATTCTCGTCCTCCGCCTCCGGGCACGGGGGCACGAGTTTCATGATGAGACGACTATACGATCGGGATTACCAGTTGATCGTCGATCTCCACGTCGTGTCCCGCAACGCCGGATCCAACCGCGTCCAGAATACGCTTGCGCTCAGCTTCATTGCTGATCTTTCCACTGACCTGTACGACGTGGTGACGGTTGAACAGACCGCCACGTTTTTCCATCGTCGTCACGATCTTCGTCGGGTCCACCAAAGACGCTTCCTCGTTGAGTCGACGCCTTACGTTTTCAATAACACGTTCTTGTTCCTGTTTCGACATAGGACTCCTCCTCTAATGATTCGTAACTAATCATACCGATCGTTCACGAAGGAACCGTCGGAATATTGTCAAGGTTTTGCAAAAGTGTTATCCGTCCTCTATATGGAATAGACCGGTGATCTATGGCATACTTCCCGAGTGAACAAACCCCAGACCTTAAAAAACCGGCTGTTCATCGTTGAAGACAACGACTTGATCCGCGACGCGGTATCCGAATTTTTTCAGGTCAACGACTACGAAGTCCGTGCGTTTTCCAAAGGTGCCGGCGTTCTCGACGCCTTTGAAATGACCCCGCCCGACGTCGTCATCCTCGATATCATGCTTCCTGACACCAACGGATATATTCTCGCCAAGCAGATTCGGACGATCTCCGATGTACCCCTGATTTTTCTCACCGCAAAAGAGTCGGAGTCCGATCGCGTCATGGGGTTTGAAGTCGGCGGTGACGACTACGTGGTCAAACCGTTTTCGACGAAAGAGCTTTTACTCAGGACTGAAGCGATTCTGCGCCGAGCACAACCCGACGAGACGAACCCCACCGAGGGAAGCCGGCGGTGGCAGCTCGGTGACGATACCCTTGAGATCGACCACACCGCGCGACGGGTACTCGTGAACGACACGGAGATCCGGATCACCAGCACCGAGTGGGACATCCTGTCGTATCTGGCTATCCGGGAAGACCATGCGATTTCCCGGGAACAGATACTCGGTGAGTGCCTCGGTTACCACTTTTCCGGTTCAGAGCGAACCGTCGACACCCATATCGCGAATATCCGCGCCGCCCTGGGTAACAGTGGCTGGATAGAGACGGTTCGCGGCTTCGGATATCGCTTCTCTCCCGGGACAGTCGAATACACCTAACAGTTTCCGTTGGTGTGGAGCGGGAACCGTCACGGGGCAACAGGGTACGCTTCGCTGGTGCAAAACGGCGCCCGTCGCGGATCGGCTTCAACACCAGTCGGATGCACCACTGCCTTCCAACGACACACATCCTCGCAGCGACGATCTTTGCACAACCTTAACACTTCCCGGATACGCCGTGGACTACCGGGAAGTAGTCTCGAGTAAGACAAAACAAAATACTTGGAGGAACGGATGTTACACAGGAATATGATGATCGTCGCAGCGATCGTAATCGCGTTGTCTCTGGTCGTGATCGGGACGCTTCCCGCTCAGAGCGGAGGGCAACAGGGCATGCAGCAGTCTCAGGAACCGGTTGACCCCGATTCACAGGAGTTTGAACGCTTTGTTGTTGCCCTTGCAGCGGTACAGGAGGTCCAGGCGGAGATCAACGAGGAGATCGAAGGTACGATCGCCGAGTCCGATCTGGGACGCGATCGATTCTACGAGATCTACGAAACGATGCAGTCTCCCGATCCGTCAACGCAACAGAATCTGGATGACAGCGAGCGCGAGTCGTACGAAGAGATCATGGAAGTGGTAACGGAGATCCAGTCGGATTCCCAGACGGACATGGTCGACGCGGTCGAAGATAACGGCCTGGACGTCACGAGGTTTAACCAGATCGTCGTGGCGATCCAGAACGACGATGAACTGCAACAGGCGGTTCAGGAACAGATGTAACCCGCGTACGGTCTTGCAGGGCGACGGGGTATCCTCGCCGCCTTGCACCGTATTCACCCTGCGTCCCGGCGGCCGATCCGTCGGGGCGTTTTTTTTGCCCAGGGCCCGTACAGTTACGCCTTGCGCACTCCAGCCCTGCGCTCCCAACCCACCGCCGCGGGACTTACGGTTGCGGCAGGAATATCGTGACGACCGTCAATTCCCCCCGCTGGACCATCGTAATCGTGCCGTCATGGAGTCCGACGATCGCTTTCGCAATCGAAAGTCCCAGCCCTGACCCGTGGGTGTGCCGCGCCGTCTCACCCCGAAAAAACCGCTCGAAGAGGAGCTCCACGTTCTCTTCCTCGATCCGTCCCGTGTTGGTCACCGTACACACCATGTCGTTCCCGGCGTGGCGAAACAGCAGTTCAACCGTTCCGTCGTCGGTGACGTGGCGAAATGCGTTGTCCAGAAGATTCGAAACGACCCGCGTGAAGAGGTGTTCGTCAACGCGAAACCGCTCCATCTCACAACGCACTGAAAAAGTCGTTCCCTGCCTTTCTGCGATCCGGGAAAACCGATTGCGGATGTTGGCGGCGAATGCACGGGCGTTCACGGTTGTACATTCGAGAATCATCTCCGGGGATTAGATTCTGCTCAGTTCGCGCAGATCGTTCACCAGCCGTTCGATACGGAGCACTTCATCCCGAAGCAAGTGGAACTTCTCTTCCGTTGGAGCGATATACCCGTCGGCCATCCCTTCGAACTGTGTTTTCAGGGCGGTGATCGGGGTTCGCAGATCGTGGGCGATATCCTGTGTCCACCGTCGGCGGTACCGCTCTTCCGAAACAAGTTGAGTCTGGAGACGATCGGCGGAAGCCGCGATCGTACGCAGCTCGATCGCACCCCGCGCTTCGAAGGGAACGTCACGCTCACCGTGGGCGAGTCGTACCAGCCCCTTGGCAAGATCCTGCGCCTGCCGTGTTAACAGTCTGGAGACGAGGTAGGCGACGAGAAGCGCAAACACCACCGATGTTGCCGCCCCACCGATGAGAATTTCGAAGAGACTGCGTAAGAGCGTCTGATTCGCAAGATCCTGACGGAATCCAAGCGTGTCCGCGTAGAGATACCCGATTACCGAACCGTCGTCGAGAAGAGTAACGGGATCGATGAACTGCTCGCCCTCCATCGCGTCGAGTTCCTCATTGATGCGTGCCGGTTCATGGACGGAGACGCGATCCCCCTCTGAGAAGAAGTACACCGGTTCCCGTTCGCCGTTCGTAACGATGACATAGATTTCGCTGGTCAAGAACGGCTGGATTCCGCGATGGATCGCGTCCTCCGAAAGCATCCCGGACGTCCGGTAGGTCCGAAGGATCTCCGGCACGAGGAGGCTTTGCAGGCGTCTTCCTTTGTGGACGTTCCAGTCTTCTATCGACCGTTGCACGGCAAAGACAAAGAATCCCGCGGAAACGATAATAAGAATGAGGTGGGATGCGACGATCGCCGTGAAGGCGCGGGAAAAGAGGGATCGCACGTCGGCTACCGAGGATGATACGAGATTGTGCGTTCCACTACCTTCTCCCGGGTGATTGTCGGTTCACCCTCGGACTCCTCTACGGCGTAGTTGATCGTCCGTTTCTGCGTCCAGTTGCCGTACCTGTCATACCGATACTCTCGTACCACCTCGATCGCCGGGTTCTCCTGGTTTCGAACCACTCGTTCCCGCTGGACGTTTCCCGCGTCGTCCATCTCGTAGATCTGGGTGCGCACCAGTGAGCCGGTGCCGTCGTAGACCTCGACCTCCCGAGGGTGAGCGAAAGCATCATACCGATAGCGGTAGGTCTCGAAAACAACTCCGATACCGTTGGTAAACGTCTCCCGTTCCAACCGACCCTCGTCGTCAAATTCCTGAACCGAGTGTTTGATAAGCGTCCCGTCTGCGTAGAACATCGTCGATTCCACGACCCGACCATCCTCGGAATACTCGTATGCGCGACGCCACTGCACCGTATCGTCGGGGCCGAACATCGTCTCCTCGGATACCCGTCCATCGACATACTCGTACACCAGCACCGACTCGATACGGCCTGAGGGGCGTCGCGTGATTTCCCGTTCAAGGGAACCCTGTTCGTTATACACGTATTCATAGTGCCATTTCGGCTCTCCCGTTTCGGTGAGACTCGTCCACTCCAGCAGACGCCCGTTCTCGTCGTAGGAGTAACGACTGCGCCAGAGGAGTGAATCTTCCGGAACGAAATGAAGCTGCTCGATCAGGTTGCCTTCGTCGAATCGGAGCACCTCCCGACGTTCCGGTGCCCCCTGAGAACTCGCGGCGCTCCCGGAAACGATGTGTTCCTCGACAACCACCTCGTCAACGGGACCGAAGAGCGATCCCGGTACATCGGATCGATCTTCGTCCATCGAAGGCGCACTGGAGGAGATAACAACACCAAGAGACAGAAGGAACAAGCCGGTACGGTACGAAAACGGAAGCACCTCTCCAAAGATACTACACAGGCTCGGGAATGGCCAGAGCGGAACCGGTCCGGCCATTTCTGATCATCCCTTCGTCTCAGCCCGGATCGTGTTCGATCCGGGCTCTCCTGAGCGTCCCCGCCGTGCGCTTCATCCGGCACCTTCAGCCGGAACGCCCTGCTTTTCGTGGTATCGGTCGTGGTATCTGCTGGTCCGGCCCGTTCTCACCACCGGAGGCCACGCGATCTACGGGGCGATCTGGGGCGGCCTCTACTCCCAGGCGCTCTACGCCAATCGAGAGGACGACGATCCGCCGGGGCCTCGTATTCAATCCCTTGAGCCCCACCCTGAACCGCAATATCGGGCTCTACCTGATCCACCTTCAGGAGTTCCGCTCCGCCGTGTACTACCTGCGCCGCTCCATCCCGCGCTCCCGGGACCTACGGCGCGCCAAGTTTCTCGTCGCCGTCCGCGAAATCCTCTACACCCCCCGTTTCCACTCCCAGCGAGGGCTCCGCATCGCATGGACGCCAAAATCAAACGTTACGAACGTCGCCGCGCCCTCAGAGCTCCCCGCCGCGCATGCCCCCCCGTCATCGCGTACCTTCGGTCACGGGCGCTATCTGTTACCGGTCAAACAATGCGATCAGTGCGTTGTTTTCAGTAGCAACCGCGAGTTCCTCCGCAGAGTCGCCGTTATCGTTCTCGAACTCCGGATCGGCTCCGGCGTCGAGCAGCATCTCAACGATCCGGACGTCCTCATTCTGTGTCGCCAGAATCAGCGCGGTGAAGTTTCCGTAGCCGGATATGTTCGGGTCGGCGCCCTCTTCAAGAAGGTCGGCAACCAGTTCCTCGTTCCCCGCAAATGCCGTATGCATCAGCGCTGTCCCGCGACGGTCGACGAAATTTGCCACCTCGGCAGTCATCTGCGGCAACTGGAGCAACCCTTCCGCGATCGGCCATTTCTCCTGTTGGGTCGCTACCAGCAGCGCCGAGACCTTTGTACCGTCGTCATACATAAACGCGGCCGCCGGGTTCGGGTCCTCTTCCAGGATAGACAAGGCGGTGCTGTACGGTGCAGAGTCGCGCAGCGTCGCCATGATCATCAGTACGTTGATCGTCGAATCCTCGAGCTCAGCAAGGTCCGCCCCCGACGTCACAAGGTAGTACGCTATATCGAATTGCCCCGCAACTACCGCAGCATCGGTGACAGGAACCCATTGACTCTCTCCGTCACGGCTCACTTCGGAACCGATGCTCAGGTCAACGCCGGCATCGATCATCTCGTTCATCAATGCAACCGCCGCTTCCTCGTCCTCTTCTGCGACCTTCAAGGCGACGGACATATACCCGCTGTGCTCGCCAACCGCGTTCACATCGTATTGCCCTGATTCGAGCAGATCCGCGAGCTCCTGGACATCTTTCGTCTCGATCGCGTCTACGATTTCTTTCGACCAGCCCTCCCGTCCAATCGATTGCTCCCCGGAACCTTCGGTTACATCCTTCGATTCTGCTCTCCCGCTATCGGTAGTTGTACACCCTGTAGCGAACAACACCACAGCGGCTACAACGAAGACTACCGGCGGGACCCTCAGCGACCTTGCAAACATGACAGACTCCTTGGAACGACCGCATTATTCCCGTAGAAAGTCGGACCTGTTAACGGGTGCTAAAAGTATGAAACCAGTAATCTGATATGTCAAGGATAACCATTATTTACCTCTATTCCGCTGGTGTATCCGGGAATATTCGCTGATCGCCCCGGTACATGCCTTTTGTTCACAGGTATCCGACACCGTTCACCCCAGCCGGTCTCCTTCCTCGCCGGGACGAACAACCGGTGAAAACCCCTCCACCATCGCTACCGCTTCGCCTGCGGGCAGGCGAAGGGAGGTGAAGCGTTCGCGGTCGAAGGTGACGTCAACGACGACGATGTCGGTCTCCCGGCCGGTGGCCGGGTCGATGCGCCGGGTGTAGCCGCGCACCCGGGCATAGCGCACCGACGGAGCGGCGGCAAAGGCGTAGCCCCCGACGAAGAGCGACAGGGCTGCCACCACCCGGGCGTACTCATCCTCCCGTTGGCGGGCACTCTTCGGCTTCACCGAGAGCTTCCCCGAGGCGAGGATCCGGGCCGTCTCGTCGGGGAGGTCTTCGATCTCCGGCAGATCGACGTCGAAGAACACCATCCCGTCATCCTCGACGCTGAACTCGATTTCCATCGGGAGCGGGTACGCCACCGACTCGAGAAGCGCCTCGAGCTCGCTCCCGATCGCCCGTGGATCGCCGTCGCGAAGGGCCCGAAGGTGGGCGGCGCCTTCCTCGTAGCGCTCCCGGTTTCGGCGATTCTATTCCGCTACCCGTACCGCCTCGCGTTGGTCGAACTGCGTCTTCCCCTCCTTCCAGCGGGCGACGGCGGCGGACACCCGATCCTGCATCCTCTGCTCCACGTAATCCCGTCGTCTGCGTCGCGCGTTCCAGACCGGCCACCACGACACCGTGCGGCGTGCCTCGGCGTGCAACTCTCCGGCGATCGACTCCTCAGTCGGAGGGGGCACCTCATACGGTTTTGGTTGTATCTCAGGGGGTTCCGGCTCGGCGAGGCGCGCCTCTACGTCCGCTGCCGTGGTCGCGGGTGGAGTCCGGTGGTGCACCTCGAGGATCTCCGCCATCTCCCGCTGGAGATCCTCCAGGTACGATTCACGGAGCGCCTCCGCCTCTGCCCGGAACGCCGCCGAGCGCCGAACTTTGCGAAGGATCCGCGGTTCCAGAATCTCCTCTCCGTCGGGGAGGAAGGTTCCCACCGTTCCGTCGTCGGTTACGCGAAACCGGAGATCCAGGAGCTCCACCAGCTCGTCGCCGGTGTAGTCGAGGATCGACGCGCCGTCGGTAAGATCGCCGTCCGTCCCGGCACCGCCTCCGGCGGGATCTCCCCGGCCCCCCTGCCGGGTGGTGCCGGCGGATGAGTCTCTGCGGGCGCGTGTCGTCCCCGGGGTTCGACTTGAAGATCCTCCGGAGGATCCATCAAGCCTGGTACGTTCATAGAGGCCCGTGCCGGGAATACCCGTGTTGAGGTAGGTGCCGTGTTTGCCCAGATTGACGGAGAGGCCCGGAATACCGGCGGTGACGCTCACTCCTGAGCGGGAGAGATTGAGGCGAACCCCCGGGATGATCGTGATTCGCTTGCGAAATTTCATCGTTATACCCTCCGACGCCGGTTTTCTCCATTGTAACAACGAAGGGCGATCCCGAGAAGAATCACTATCACGATTCCAGGGACGACGAGGGCGATACGATGTACCAACCCGGGGCGCTGCCGGTAGAGACGGCCGTCACCGATCGCGGGAGGTTGCGCCGGATCGAATACCACCCCCCGGTCGGAGAAGAGCTGTTCCACGTTGAGGATCTGCACGACCGACACGCCCTTGCGGAGGTATCGGAGGACCAGTCCGTCCCGGTCTCCGTCGGCGAGGACCGTTTCCCTCTCGGGGTCCTCCGGAGTAAGGACTCCGTACCACATCGCGACATCGGCGTCGGCGCCGGTACCAACGGCGTTTCCGCCGATCGAAACGAACAGCGCCACCTCGCCGGCAGCGTTGTAGCGTTCTTCGCGACGGGTTATTGCATCGGCGAGATTCTCCGGCACGTAGACCTCGAACCCCTTCTCCTCCGCCCGGTGGAGCGCTTCTTCCAGCGCACCGGGGTCGAGGTCGGTTCCCCGGTCGTCGGCGCCGCCGGGGGTAACGAGGATGGAACCGGGGGCAGCGAAATTGCCGGCATCGGTAGCATCGGCGTCGCTATCGGCACCGTCGATGGAGCCGGGGTTGCGATCGGCGTCGCCGGAGGGGCCGTTCGGTTCCCTCGGGGTCGTCGTTCTCCCGGAACCCGCCGGTTCCGAAGCGGCTGCCACGATATCCGGAAGGGTGAAATCGGGACGATTTGCCCCCCAGCTCGACGCGCCGATCGAGAGGGTCGTCACCACGTCGAGGTCCAGGGCGCTGCACGCGGCAAGGGCGGCAACACAGAATCCCGGAAAGGAACCGGAGCAGTTGATGGCGACTATCATGTCTCCCTCCCGTGCCGTCTCGACATCGATCGCCCGTCGTATCAACTGTACCAGAAGTGCGGCTGCGTCGGGGGTGGAGCCGCTGCGTTTCGCAGGGAGGCTTCCGAGGGTGCTTGTCAACGGGGTGTACCTCTCTCCGATCAGACCGGTCTCGTGGATGTCCGTCTCGGGATCTATGGGGATACCCAACAGCGTCCGCTCGGTGCGAATCCTCTCGACGGTGTCTGAAAAGATCCGGGCCGCCAGGATCGCTTCCTCGTCAACGGGCATCAGGATTCCGCTGTCCGTCGCGAACCAGACCCAGAGGACCGCAACCACTGCGAGAAGATACACCATGCCTCGTCGGGTTGTTTTCTCCGTCACAGCCACATCTCACCCGTACCACATCGCACCCAGCAGGCGAACAAGGGCGCTCACCCCGGCCATCGACGCGATGGTGATTCCCGGTCCCTGTCGGTCCATATCCACGGCGATGATCGCCGGAACGAGCCACCCGATCACCGTCGTCCCCTTCGCCGCCGCCCCGGTTATCCCCGCCGTGAACTGTGTCGCCACCGTCACTCCCTCTGCGATGTCCGCCACTAGAGCCGGCGCGGGAATCGTAAGGTCGAGGAGCCCCCTGACGGCAAAGGATAGAACTATCGCTGCCGCAAACCGCCGGCGGCCGTAGAGAATCACCACCCGATCCAGAAGACGGAGGAGCAGAAGGGTCACCAGCGCGATCACCAGCGTACCAGCGACCCGGAGCGGGTCATTCCATACAAGGGCGATATACCCCGGGACGATAACTCCCCCGGGAGAGATGAGCGTCAACTCAGTGAAGATGATACTCAGTACCACTCCGATGACGAGGTACAGTTCAACGTCCATGGCGGTCCTCCCGCACCCGTCTGGCCGCCCACTCCCGGAGAACGGCGCCATACCCCTGCCAGTTGCCTGCCCCAAAGAGAAGGATCCGGGTATCCGGCGGTTGGGTCGCGAGAAAGCGTTCCAGACGGGAGAGAGATGCGACGCAGCTGAAGCCGGTCCTGGTGCCGCCGATCCACCGGGGCGCCACGCGTACGGCCCGTGCAGCGAGGTACCGCACACTCAAGGGGCACCGGCCGAATACGACGACGTGAAAAAAGGAGGACCCTCGGCGTTCCGCCGGCGGCTCCCGGGTGCCGGTGTTGTCATCCCACCCCGCTCCGAGTGCCCATCGCACAAAACGAAGAGTCCGCTCCGGCCGGTCTCGACGATGGGCTATCACCAGGATGTCCCGACGGGGCGGTTGTTCATTCTGGTGATCCGTTGGTGTCTCGGCGGCAAGAATCGTGCGGGTACGGTGAAGCAGTTCCTCCGTCGACTCCGGATCGTTTGCGGCGAGGGCGTCGGCGAAAATGATCCGGCGGTTTTCGGTGTCGGTCCATCGGGTCACGGAAAAACGCCCCGGGTCCCGGCGATACTCACGGATCGAACGAAGCGCCTCGGAGCGGGGTATCCCGAGGTGCTCCGCTACGGCGAGAGCACATGTTACGTTTTCCTCGGGCTCATCCTGAAGGCTCTCGGGTACTACGGGTACTACATCCGGCCGTTCGTCCTGCGGAATCGTGTACGGCACCTCACTCCGGAGATCCCGCAGATCACCGGGTATCACCCCCGTCTCGCCGGGAATAATGCATCGTCCGCGACGATCGCCCGCCACGCGACGATAGAGATCGCCGTTGGATCTGTCGGTGGTGATCACAACAGCCCCGGGCGCCATCGAACGAACCATCGCCGTCGCCGCATCTGCAGGGCTTCCCTGCTCGGCCCGATGGTCGTCGCGTACATTGGTGATTACCAGAACGTCTTCCCGGATATATCGCCCCGCCGCGATCATGAGAGCGGGTCTGAGAGCGTTGCACTCAAGTACGAGGGCGTCGGCACCGTCTCGAACCGCGCGCACGAGGGTGTTGCGCTGTTCCCGGATATTCCCGGGCCCCACCCTGGGGATCAACGTTTCCCCGCCGTCGGGGAGTATACGGCGCGCCTCGGTGCCGGTGGTCTTCCCCCACACCACGTACCCCGCATCACGCAGGATCGAGTGGATCATCCGCGTCACCGACGATTTTCCGCGGGTTCCCGTCACCCGGACAACGATCCCCAGTCTCCTTCGGGCACGATTGATCAGCACTACCTCAATCAGCAGCGCGGTGAAGAACACCACCGCAGGGATAATGAGCGCGAGCGGATTCACCGGACGGGCCTTTCGGACACCATCCCCAGAAAATGCAGTACTGCCACGGTGATCCGCCGGTAGGTCTCTACCCGGGTCTCAACGGGATAGCGCCGCGGAACCTCGACAATATATGCGGGGATTCCGCGACGGTCGAGGGCGTGAACCAGGGAACCCGCAGGGGGCGAACCGGTAAAGCCGAAATCACCAAGCTCCGGTTGTTCCAGCAGGTCCAGTACCACCTCGCTCCCGACACCCGACGGCGGCAGCACGACCGCCGCTCCCGGCGTCTCTTTCCAGTATCGATCGCTTTCGTGGAAATCTATAACCACGTCCGGTTGCCACGCGACGATACGGGCCAGAAGGGATCGTGCCAGTCGATCTGTCGGGATATCGCCATCCGGCACTCCGGCGCTTTCGCCGGCCCACGCTTCCGGGGCTGCATCCGTCCCTGCCTTGTTACCGAGCGCATCGCCCTCCGGAAATCGGCGATTCAGGTCACCTCCGTCGGGGGATCGGCGGGTACCGGTCGCGTACGCTCCCGGGTTTGCTACGGGAACCACAAACAACTGTCCCCGCAGCAGGTCAACCTCTTCGAGAATACGTCGTGCCGCGACGGGGCCGCTCCGCTCGTTTCCGTGAATCCCCGAGACGATAACGACGGTGGGCGCCGACCCGCCGTCGTCCATCCCCCGAGGTCCCCTTCGTTCGAAATACGTGACGGTACCGTCGGCACCGTCGATCGACACCGTTCCCGATCCGAGATCGTCGCACCGAAGGGACTGTACCGTGACACCGATCGTAAACGCCACGGTCAGGAAGATCGTTCTCCGGAACGTCGTTCTCCGGGACATCGATCTCTTCGATTACGGAAGGGGACGCAGGAACGCTCCGATACCGTCGTCCTGCAGCGCGTCGTAATCGGGCACGTCATAGAGCTCGATCGGATGATCCGGGTATTCCATCGTATAGGAAAACGCGAACTCCGAAATCGCCGCAAGGTGTCGACCGACTCGCTCCTCGATCGGATGTCCCGAATCGTCGTAGGGGACAAAAAGGCGCCCCATCTCCTGCGCCTTCACGTAGTACGGATCGATGCCGGTGAGCACCAGCGCCTCGTCGGTACGGCTCCGCAGCCGCCCCTGCGACGGATTGGTACTCTCAAGAAGTACCGCCAGGGTGTCGGTGGCGTCTCCCAACTCCCGGTGGGTCAGCCCCCGGAGGTTTTTCGGTGACGGCTCAAGACTGATCAGGATATCGTAGAGTTCCAGCCCCAGAACGACTCCCGACGCGACGGGCATCGCACGCTCATGGGCGACGATCGCGTTCACCACCGGGTACTCCGGTGACGCTTCGTGGAGGTCGA
>JBKHFT010000008.1:0-43788 GCA_046540055.1 Alkalispirochaeta sp. | reverse complement strand
ATCGTGACGGACCGTCGTTTTCGCCGGAAACCCGGCGTCGCATCGCGTATCGCGCCCCCCGCCGTTGCTCTTCTCCCGCTGTTCGTTGTCATCATCAGCGGATGTGAGTACGGCCCCTTTACCTCGCAGTCCACGGAAATTCCCGATGCGGTAGCCGTTACCCCGAACGATCCGTATTTCAACGATCCCGCCGACTCCCAGTGGTACCTCGACACGATCCGCGCCCCCGGCGCCTGGGAACTCTACGAGGCGAACGCCGGTGTCACCTACGGCGGCACCGATGTGCGACAGGTGGTGGTGTCGGTGATCGACAGCGGAATCGTGGCCGGACACGAAGACCTCTCGTCCGTCCTCACCTCAGACGGGATCTACCTCGTCGGCGGCGTCGCAATCCCGATACCCACAGGACTGGATCCGGGGGACCCCAGCTCCACCCACGGAACCCACGTGGCCGGCCTGATCGGTGCCCACGGCGGAAACGGCCGTGGGATCACCGGAGCAACCTACAACGGGTGGCCGGGACCGATGATCCGGCTCCAGCCGGTGGCGGTACTGACCGCCGATGCCGAAGGCGGTACTACGGGGTTCCTCGTCGACGTTATCGCCGGGGTGCTTTATGCCGCAGGGGTACAGTCCGACCGCGGGACCGGAGCCGACCTCTCCGCCGGGGTGATCAATATGAGTCTCGGCGCCAACACCCTCCTGCCCGGTGAGATACTGCTTTTCGAGAACGCAGTGTTCGCCGCCTCAGCGGCAGACGTGTTCATCGTCGCAGCTGCCGGTAACAAGGGGACGACGATGATCGATTACCCGGCGCGCTTCAGCGAGGTTGTTGCCGTCGGTTCGATCGATGCCGATCTGGGACGGTCCGACTTCTCCAATTACGGCGTTGAACTCGATCTTGTCGCTCCCGGAGCGACGAGATCGGGCAACGGCAACGGTGATATGTCGGGAATCGTCAGTACCTTTCCGCCCTCGGGGTACGCGTCCATCGCCGGCACCTCCATGGCCGCTCCCCTCGTTGCCGCCGCGGCGGCGATGGTACGAAGTGCAAACCCCTACCTCTCCGCCGCCGAGGTGCGGCAGATCCTTCGCGATACCGCCCGGGATCTGGGGCCTGCGGGGTGGGACGCCGGGTACGGATACGGTCTCGTGGATATGGAAGCCGCTCTCCGTCGCGCCCTGAGCGAGCCCTACGGCCGGTATTCATCCTCGTCGACCTCATCGTCGTCAACAGCCTCGACGATCACACCTGCCGTGGTTTCCCCGGAACGGCGTCTTGAATACGACGCGGCAAAGGCGGATGCCGAGTGGGACGCTACGGGAAGAAAACGCCTGAGCGTCCTTATCGCCGCCGACGGAGACCCGGATCGTATCTCCGCCCTGCCGGGTGTACTCTCGTCCCGCCGTGCGCCAATGCCGGAAGGGACCTTGATACGCTTCTCCGTAGATCCTGCGCGAGGTGCGGAGCTCTTCGACACGCTTCGACAGGAGCCGACGGTTCTGCTCGTCACGCAGGAACGACCGATCCAATTCTCGCAGCAGATCGACTTGCAATCCAGCCGGGAGTGACGTACCCTTTCCCGTAACAACTGACCATAGAATACACAAATGGAGGCCCCAGATGCTGAAAAACCTGAAAATGGCGTTGAAGATGGCGCTTGGATTCGGGTTATTGATCGTTCTTCTCATCGTGGTGGGAGGACTTGCGGTTATCAACCTGTTACAGATCCAGACGGAATCGATTCGCCTTCGCGATGAGTACATCAGGGAAGTCGAGATCGCAAACAACATCGAGCGGAACGCGTTCCAGTATATGTACGAGATGCGGGGGTACGCATTCACGTTTGACGATGCTTTCTACGAGTCGGGGCAGACGAACGCGACGGAGCTCGAGCAGTTTCTTTCGGAGGCGCGGGCACTCGCAGACCAGTACGAAGAGCTGGTGGCCCTCGCCCGGGATGTCGAAGTGGCTCAGGCATCAGCCGACACCTACAATGAACTGACGGCACAGACCGTCGAGATCATAAACGCGATCGGTGAAGCGAGGACGGAGAACGACCGCGCCGCCGCGGTGGTGGTAGATGAGATCGCCGCGTTGCTCGCGAGTCAGAACGAACAGTTCGACGCCGAATTGGCTGGTGACGCGAGTGATGCCGCACTCGAAGAACGAATGTACAAAATCAATCGCGTCAACGATATCATCGATATCGTAAATGAGGCGCGGATCGCCAACTTCAGGGCACAGCTGTTCAGCGATCCCGAGGGTCTCAACGACTCGATCGCCGACCTTAACCGCGTACCCGGCATCATCGCCGAACTCCGGGGTGTAACGGTGGAGAGTGAAGACATTGCCCAGCTTGCAGCGGTGGAAGAGAACGTAGCGTCATACCTCTCGGCGGTAGAGCTGATCCAGCAGAATTACGCCGATCTCAACGAGCTGAACGACGAACGCACCCGGGTGGGCAACGAAGTCCTGGCTGCATCTGAACAGACCGCGACCGCCGGTGTTGCGGCAACCAATGAGATCGCCAACGAGGTGGTCGGAGCCGTCCAGGCGTCGGTTACGGCGGTCGCGATCGGTATCGTTATCGCGATTATCATGGCGGTCATCATCGCCCTCGTCATCACTCGGGCGATTACCGTGGCCCTCGCGAAGGGCGTTGTTTTCGCCAAGGAGCTCAGCAACGGTAATCTCAACGCAACCCTCGACATCGACCAGAAAGACGAGATCGGGGCCCTTGCCGATGCGCTCAAGACGATGTCGACCCGGTTGCGGGATATTGTGAGAGATATCCGTTCCGCTTCGGAGAACGTATCCTACGGCTCAGAGCAGCTGAGCCAGTCGGCGCAGCAGATGAGCGAGGGCGCGACGGAGCAGGCGGCGAGCGCCGAGGAGGTCTCCAGCAGCATGGAGGAGATGAGCTCCAATATTCGCCAGAACGCGGACAATGCGCTCCAGACCGACAAGATCTCCCAGAAAAGCTCCAAGGACGCCGAGGAAGGCGGACAGGCGGTTCGGGAGACGGTGAACGCGATGAAGGAGATCGCCGAGAAGATCACGATCATCGAAGAGATCGCCCGGAATACGAACCTCCTCGCCCTGAACGCCGCGATTGAGGCTGCCCGGGCCGGTGAGGCCGGGAAGGGATTTGCCGTCGTGGCAAGTGAGGTGCGGAAGCTTGCCGAGCGCAGCCAGACCGCCGCGGGTGAGATCAGCGAACTTTCCGGCCGTTCCGTCGCGATCGCCGAAAAAGCAGGGGAGATGCTTGAACAGATCGTTCCCGATATCAAGCGCACCGCCGAACTGGTACAGGAGATCTCCGCAGCCAGCAACGAGCAGAACAGCGGTGCCGAACAGATCAACTCTGCGATCATCCAGCTTGATACGGTGATCCAGCGGAACGCCAGCGCCTCGGAAGAGATGGCGTCGATGTCCGAAGAATTGAGCAGTCAGGCGGAACAGCTCCAGCGGGCGGTGGACTTCTTCAAGCTTGATGATTCCGGGGGGCGTCGCAGCGGATCGGTGATGCGCCGTTCCCTCCCGGCTCCTGCAGCGTCAGGGACGAAACCGGCTTCTACCGGAGGAGGCGGTGGTACCACCAGGAAAGCGGCACCCCCGTCGAAACCTGCGAAACCGGCGGCATCATCCACCGGAGCGACGAGGGGCAAGAAAGAGACGGGTATCACCCTCGCCGACGACGACGACGGCAACGGTATCTCCCTCGACCTCGATTCCCGGGGCGGTGATGATCTCGACGGAGATTTCGAAGAGTATTGATACGTCGGCGCAGATGCGCCGGGAATCGCGGTACCCCACGGGGCATCCACGCTGACTCGACACGATCGGGGTGCATCGTACAGGTTGCGCCTCGAGAGTGAAATTGACACCCCGAGGCGCTCCGTACAGGCAGCGCCTCGAGGTGTTCTGTAGTAAACGGCGTGTATCGCCAGAAGAAAACGTGAAGATGTAAAAGTCAGGAGGAGTCATGAAGAGACCGGTCGTGGTGGCGCTGCTGGCGCTCGTTCTGTTTGGCGGTATCGTTGCTGCGCAACAACAGAACCTGCCATACGTGGATATCGACGCCGCCAACGAGGAGATCGCCGAACTCCAGGAAGAGAACGGGGAGCGGAACGATCAGAGCGATGAGCTTGCCGACGAAAACGACGAACTCGCAGAGACGATCCAGCGTGATCAGCAGGCCCTCGTCGAGATCGATCCGATTCTTGCACGAGTCGAGGCGGAGTTGACGGAGTTGTTCGCTGTAAATCGAACGATCGTCGACGAACAGATGAAAGAACGCTCTCAGGAGGCGATCGGTCGGGCGCGAACGATCAAGGCTGATCTCCAGCGACAGATGCGCGTCCTCAACGAGCGTATCGGTACGTCCCGTCGCGAGATGGAGCAGAATCGCGAACAGATTCGCATCAATCGTCGCAGAATAGCCGAAAACGAAGAGCGAGTCATATTTCTCGAAGCGGCGATCGCCCAGACGGAAGCGCAGCAACAGCGCCTTGACGGTTTTATAACCAACGTCGATTCGATCCTCAGCGAAGCGGAACAGTACGTGGAGGAGCCGGTCGGCGAGACGGAGGGCGAGTAACACTCTCCTGCCCCGAATCGCGGCGAGGGCCGTGGAGGCGCCTCACCTTCCCCAGCGGTCGACGTACCGGTCGATCTCCTTGAACTTCCGGGCGAGACCGTTGGCGTTCATGTACCGGACTTTACCGAAGATCGACCGCTCCACCCAGGGGCGGTCGTGTTTTCCGAAGACCCACGCAACACCGGCGTACCCGTTCGGGTCGCGCCCGTCGAGCTCATACCGGTCGTTGAGGTATATCGCCCGGCGGTACGCCTCGTCAGGATCGGTGGTCCACTCCAGAATCTTCTTGCCCCAGTACATCCGCATGTACCCGTGCATGTGTCCGGATACGACCATCTCCCGCTGACAGGCGTTCCAGTACGGGTCGGCCGTCTCCGCCCGCTCCAGTTCCTGAAGGGTGTATTCGTGAGGCCGCGGGTCGGAGGCGTGTTCTTCCAGAGTCGTGCGCGCCCATTCCGGCAACGAATCGTACCGGTCGTACCCGTTGTTGTGCTCGCAGAAATTGATCGCCAGCTCCCTGCGTACCACCAGCTCCTCCAGAAGGGTGTCGAGACTCTCACGGAGCGCGGTGGTGCCCTCGTGTTCTCCCGTTTCAGCGACCGCCGCCGCGTGTTCCCCCGCAGTGACGGCGATCTCTACCGGCGAGATCTGTCCGAAATGCAGGTACGGACTGAGGCGGGAGACGCGGTCCGCTGCAGGGTCGTTCCGGAGGGTGCCGTACTGGTCGAAACGGTCTGTCAGAAAGCGGCGCAGTCGGTTCCGTGCTTCCGTCTCTCCTCCGTGAAACGAGGTGACCGGTGCCACCGTCGTGTCCAGATCGAGAAGGGACGTGAGGTCCGAGGGTGCGGTGATCTGCCCGGAATCGAGGCGCTTCAGACCGCTCTCCGGTACCGGTTCGATGCCGGGACCGCTCGCCGTTTTCACCGCAAGATGCTGTACCGCCACGGGAACGAGGAAGCGGTCCCACTGTGTGTGGATCTTGCGGCGGATCGTCGCGGCGCTGTACTCCTCTCTGGTACTCGCAGTTGTGAGGGGGACGACGATATTCGTCTCCACCTGAACCACCGGGCAGTCCGCCTCCTCGGCGATGCGGCGGCGCCACTCCCGTTGGATCCGCAGATAGCCGCGGTCGGTAACGATCGTCGACGCCTGGCCGCGCAAGCCATCCGAAAGGGAGCCGATCTCCCCGGTCCATACCGAAAGCTCGATCCCCCGTTTCCGAAGATTCGTCGAAAAGTCCCGCAACCCCTCGAAGAGAAACCAGTAGTGCCGGATGTTCGCTCCGGGAAAACCGGGGGTCAGGCAGAATACGCAGTGGAGCGGTTGCTTTCGATGGTTCGCGAGATGGATCGCGTACTCGAGGGCGTGATTGTATCCGACCCGGGGTGATGCCTGAACCCAGTAGACCACCGATGGGGCGTCGGGCACTCGCTTGTTGTTGAGGAACTCGACGCGTTCGTCCTGTGCCATTGCGTCTAAAGTAGCGAGAACCCCATAAAAAGAAAACGTGGCGAGACGCCGGACAACGTCGAACGTTTCGCCCCACACGGGGTCAGGTCATTTACACGGGGCGAGGACTTTCACACGGTCGGAGGGCGCTCACACCGGGTGAGGACTACGGAATTCTTGCAAACGGTCGATAATTTGGGTATAAGTTGTCTAAGGAGCGCAGGTAGATGAAGAGCAAAGGCGATTTCCCCAACCTCAACGAGAAAGAACCTGAGGGACTGAAGCCCGACGGTACGCCTTACCGGGTCCTGGTTGTGGACGATTCGATGTTTGTCGGTAAGCAACTTAGCCAGATACTGACGTCCGCGGGGTTCGATGTGATCGCTACCGCCTCCAACGGTGAAGAAGGGCTGGAAAAGTACAAAGAGTTGCATCCCAACGTCGACCTGGTGACGATGGATATTACGATGCCCAAGATGGACGGCGTGACGGCGCTGCAGAAGATTATCGAATTCGACGCCAACGCGACTGTGGTGATGATCAGCGCTCTCGGCAAGAACGATCTGGTGAAGAATTCGCTGATGATCGGTGCCAAGAACTACATCATTAAACCCCTGGACCGCAAAAAGGTGCTCGAGCGGGTCGCTCTGGCGCTCAAATGATACCGGTTGCCACGTAGCGCCCGGCGCATGACGGGCTGTACTTTTTGCGGTTGCCCTGTCGTTCCCGGGACTGCTTCTGTCGATTCCCCGATGGTCTCACCATTCTCATATTCTTCCGCATAGACGAGAGATGATTCCCCTCGGTACAATAGCGTATGCGCGTTACGAAATCCTTGCGAAAACGGTCGCTCTTTGTCCTGTTTGTATCGATCGTGATACTCATTCCCGCCCAGGCGGCATGGGCCCAGACGGGGGAAGACCCGTTCGAGGGGCTCCCCGAAGAGGGGCAGGCGCGGTTCGACGCGCTTCAGGAACGCGCCGTCGCGGCTCGCGATGCCGGTGACACCGAGACCGCCCTCGTGATGTACGAGGAGATGCAACGTCTCGCCCCCGACAGCGGCGAGATCCTCTACAATCGCGGTACCCTTCATCTCGAGCGGGAGGAGTACGACCGGGCGATCACGCTTCTGAGTCGAGCCGAAGAGGCGGGGTACCAGGAAGCGGCGGTATTCTACAACCGCGGAAATGCGCTGTTTTATCGGGGACAGATCGAAGACGCTCGCGAAGAATACCGGCGAGCTCGGGAGCTGAGTCCCGAAGATCCCGAGATTTTAAACAATCTCGGTCTGGCGGAACTCCGCCTCGAAGCGCTTGACAATGCCGAGGAACGCTTTCTGGAAGCCGCGGAACGTGACGAGTCTTATCCGGACCCTCTGTTCCATCTCGCGGAGGTCTACGAGTCCCAGGGACTTCCGGACGAGGCGGAGACCGCCCTCACCGAGGCGATCGCGCGGTCGGAGACGTTCACCGAGGCGTTCTACAACCGCGGTACTCTCCGTTACCGCCGGGACGACTATGCCGCAGCTTTTGACGATTTTCTTGAGGCGCACCGACTGGCCCCCGATGACCGGGATATCCTGTACAATCTCGGAGTTGCCGCGATCGCGACGGCGACGGAGCGTGCACCGCGTATCATAATCGACGAAAAGGAGTAACGATGCCCAAGAGAAGAGAAAAACAGGGGTGGAACATCCTGGTGATCAACAGCGGTAGTTCTTCTCTGAAGTATGAGGTCTATGACATGCCCCAACGGGCGAGCCTGGGAAAAGGGATCGTCGAACGTATCGGTCAGGATGGAACGGTGTTGAACCAGTCGGGGTGGAACGGGACGCTCAACCTCTCACGACCTGCTCACGACCACGGGGAAGCGCTTGCGATGATGACCGAGGCCCTCATCGACGAACACAACGGCCTGCTGGACAGTCTCGATGAGATCGCCGGGGTGGGGCATCGTGTCGTCCACGGGGGCGAGAAGTACGCCGAGTCGGTGGTGATCGACGACAAGGTGGTTGCGGCGGTCGAAGACAATATCGAGCTGGCTCCGCTCCACAACCCGGCGAACCTGACCGGTATCGTCGAGGCGCGCAAGCTCTTTCCGAAGTGCACGCAGGTCGCGGTATTCGATACCGCGTTTCACCAGACCCTGACCCCGGCGGCGTATCTGTACGGTCTGCCCCGGTCTCTCTACGAGAAGTACCGGATTCGTCGGTACGGATTCCACGGCACCTCCCATCGGTACGTGGCGAACCAGGCGATTCGCTTCGCCAAACGCTCGCCGGAGAACACGAACGTGATCTCCTGCCACCTCGGCAATGGCGCATCGATCACGGCAATCCAGAACGGACGCTCCGTGGATACCTCGATGGGTTTTACTCCTCTCGAGGGGCTGATGATGGGTACTCGCAGCGGCGACATCGACCCGTCGATCATCTTCTATCTGATGGAACGCGGATTCTCATCGGAGGATCTCAACCGGATGCTCAACAAGGAGAGCGGGCTTCTTGGTCTTTCGACCCTCTCCAACGATCTCCGGGATCTCGAAGATGCAGCGGAACGGGGCGACCGCAACGCGATGGAAGCCCTCGATGTCTACGCGTATCGCGTCCGGCGGTATATCGGTTCCTACGCGGCAAACCTGGTAAAAGTCGACATCCTTGTCTTTACCGGTGGGATCGGGCAGTACGGTACGCGGATGCGGGAGCGGATCTGTAACCGCCTCGAGAACCTCGGGATCGTGTTGGATGAACGGAAAAATCTGGAGAACGGCCCCCGGGAGGGGATCATCTCGATGGAGTACTCCCCGACGACGATCATCGTCGAACCGACGAACGAAGAGCTCCAGATCGCGATCGACACCTTTAACCTCTGCTCATTCCCCGGCGCATAATGTATCTCTCCCCGGCGGATCTCCTTCTGTGGCGACGCTGTCGAAGGCAGTGGCTAAACCAATGCTACCCCCTGGGCCCCGACGGGAAACGAACGCGCCGTCCCGCCCTCCCGGTCGAGATGACCGGGGAGGCGCAGCTCCGGGAGACAGCGAGAGTAATCACCGACGCGTTTCATCGGCAGCGGGGACGGGCGGAGTCGATCATCGAACACGTTTCGATGATCCCCGGAGACCTCCGGACGGCGCCGGCGGTTGCGGTGCTCCCGGTGGCGGTGTTGCATGAGGGGTACATCGACGCCTGGGCGGAGGCGACTCGTCGCGCGATCCTCGAAAAGCGACCGTTCCTGGATGGTATTCTCGTGGATCGCTTCCTCGTTGCTCTCGTGGATTTCGGGTACTACCATGAGAAGGTGGGGGGGTGGGAGATTTCTCTCGCCCGACCCGCGACGGGGGTGAGGGGTATCTACTTCACCGAGGCGTCGATTCTGGCGGCCATCGCTGAGGCACACGAGATTCCCCTTGCCGGGATTCATCTGTACTACCTCACGAAGAACACCGCATCCGCCGCGCCGGATGCTCCCGGTCCGTATCTCGAAAGTAACGTTCTCAAACGAGCGCGGAAGGGGACGGCACAACTATCAGAGGACGTGGCCGCCCTTGTCGAAACGATCGACGGTGGCGGTGAGATCGATCCCGGGTACCGCTGCTCCGCAAAGTGTGACTTGTGTGTTCCCCGCGGAACGAACGGTCCCGACCGGTACAGTCCGTTGACGCTCCACAAAGGCGGGGATCTCGCCCGGGAGCTCATCGCGGCGGGGATCACCGACCTGAGGGACGAGGCCCTTTCACTCAGAAAGCTCACGAAGAAGCAGCGTATCCAGGTCGAATCGGTACGCTCAGACCTGCTCCACATCGATACCGACCGGGTGCGACGTTTCCTGGAGGATCTCGCGTATCCGTTGTTCTTTCTCGATTTCGAGGCGTTTGCGCCGGCGTTACCTCCCTTTCAGGGGTTATCACCCTACCAACACACACCGGTCCTCGTGTCGGTCCATCGTGAGACACGCCCCGGGAGTGAACCGGAAGGGTTTGTCCATGCATGCACGCCGGGATCCGACGGACGAAACGCGCTCTTTCAGTGGCTCAGAGACCTCGTCGGAGAGACGGGGACGATCGTGGTGTTCAGTCGGCCCTTCGAAACGGCGATGATCCGACAATTGGGGAACGTTGCCGGTGATACCGCGGGTGCGGACAACCTCGTGGGCCGTGTCGTCGATCTCCTCGAACCGTTTTCCGAGTTTCTCGTATACCATCCCGAGCAGCGCGGCAAGGTCTCCCTGAAGCGGGTGCTTCCGGTCTTTACCGACCACGCGGGATACGGAGAATCGCGGGTAAAAGACGGAATGCACGCCAATCTCGGGTTCATGAGGCTCCACGATCGCGCCGTGATCGCCGCAGGGAGGGGGGATCGCGAAACCGCGGCCGCAGCTGCCGCGGAAGAGGCGACGCAGATCATCGAACGGTTCGGGCCGTCAGGGGCAACGCGTTTGCCTACCGTTGAAGAGATCGAGGCGTACTGCGCCGTCGACACGATCGCGATGTATCACCTTGTAGAACGACTACGGGAACTCTGCAGGGAGCCCGAAGAACTCCCGAACCCGTAGGTCTCAGACGAACAGGTCGTGAATCTCCTTCGCAAACCGGTCGGCGATCACGTGGCGCTTGATCTCCTGTTTCGCCGAGAGCTCTTCGCCGACGGTGAACTCCGTTGCAAGGAGCCGGAAGCGGTAGATCTGCTCGAAGGACTTGAACCCGTTCTGACTGCTTATCAGGGTGGAGATGATCCGGTTATAGAGCGTCTGAACCTCCGGTTCATCGACGAGGGCTTCCCGGGACGCTACGGTAATCTGTTCATCCGCAGCCCATCCTTCAAGGACGTCGAAATCGGGGACGATCAGGACGGCGAGAAATTTCCGGTCCTGCCCGAGAAGAACCGCCTGGGCGATAAACTCACTCTCTCGCAGCTTCTCCTCGATCGGGGCGGGCTCGATGTTCTCCCCGCCGAGAAGGACGATCGTATCCTTCGCACGTCCGGTGATCTTGAGCTCGTTGTCCCAGGTGAGCATACCGAGGTCACCGGTATTGATCCATCCGTCGTCGGAGAGGATCTGGGCCGTAAGATCGGGACGTTTGTAGTAGCCTTTCATCACCTGCGGCCCCCGGGCGAAGACGACGCCCTGTTGACCCGGTCCGAGAACGCTTCCCGATTCATCGACGATCCGCACCTCCGTGCCGGGAAATACGGGACCGACCGTTCCGGGGACGGGATGGTCCTGGGCACGCACGCCGAGGACCGGCGCCGTTTCGGTCAGCCCGTACCCCTCCAGAAGGAGAATACCTGCAGCGGAGAAGAAGCGATCTACGTGTGCGGGTAACGCACCTCCTCCGGAAATGCCCGCGGCAAACCGTCCTCCAAGGCGCGCGCGAATCTTCTTGAACACGAGAACGTCTCCCAGCAGTTTCAACGGTGTCAGGAGGAGAAGGGGAACCGCGGCGAGAGCGGCGTCGATGATCCGTATCCGCTTCCTGAACCGCGGGAGACGACCGGTAAACATATCCCGGAGGGATGCCCAGGTTCCGCCGATGGAGACGAAGAACGTGAAGAGAGCGCGGCTGACGGCGCTTCCCTTTTTGACCTTTTGGTAGATCCCCGCCCGTATCGCTTCCCAGATCCGGGGCACACTCGCCATCCAGGTAGGGCGAACCTTCTGAAAGTCTTCGAGCATGATCTTCCCGACGGGCTTCGAGTAGGCGAGGGCGGAACCGCGTCCCATCGCGACGTACTGCATGATACGTTCGAAGGAGTGCCAGACCGGAAGGACGCACAGCCAGATATCATCGGGACCCACATGAATCAGTTTCGGCACGTTCTCCACCTGGTGGAGGAAGTTGCGGTGGGTGAGCATCACGCCCTTCGGTTCTCCCGTCGTACCGGAGGTGAATATGATCGTCGCGACATCGTGTTCCGATCCTGCATCCCGTTCCTTCTCGATCCGGTCCGGATCCTCTTCCAGGGCCCGGGCGCCGGTGGTAAGGAGAGCCTCAAAACTCATCCGGGTTACGTTGCCCGTCACGGTGTCGTCGGTGGCGCCGTTGTCGAGTCGGATCAGATGGGTAAGCGCGGGCAGCTGGTCTGCGATGCCGAGAATCTTCTCCATCTGCGTCGCGTTCTCCACGAACACGATCGCCGCCTCGGTTACGCTCAGAATGAACTGCAGCTCCTGAGGGGTAGCGTCGTTGCCACGGGGTACGTCCGCTGCTCCGATCGTCATCGTTGCGAGATCCGCGACGAACCATTCCGCCCGGTTTTCCGAGATGAGTCCGATGTTGGTACCCCGTGTAGCTCCGAGACTCTGGAGCCCCGCGGCACAACGGTCGACAAGGATACGCAGTTCCTGCCACGACCTGGGACGAAATACACCGTCACTGTCTTTCGAAAGCTGAGCGGTGTTGTCCGGATACTGGTGTGCGATATTTTGGAGGAGTTGTGGAATTGTCATACTCATGCGCCGATTGTAGCACAGGTTTGATGGAGGGGGGACAAAAAAAAGCCGGACCAAACGGCCCGGCTCCATGTGCGTGGTAAGGAGATTATTCGACGGTGAAGTAGTCGTAGCTCGCTGCGAGACTGTTTGTCCGCAGAGAGATATAGTCACCGGCGAGAACCTCGGGATCTACATTGAAGTAGAACCGGATCGGTGCAGTCGGATCGAGCACCCCGACCTCCCCCGTGCGGGTGTTGACGCGGATGTTGATCGGAACGTCCTGGTCGAGGTAGCGACCAAGGTCGTCTATAGAAAGATCCGCACCCCATGCGCGGAGCGCCTCGAGGAGATCGATACTCATATAGTCCTCTTCAACGAGGCGGCTCAATACGGGGTCGCGGCTGATCGCGGAGTCCCGAGCAAGGGTCATCCGGGTGTTGCTGCGGCTCCGGTATACCTGCGCGCGGAAACCGTAGTGTTCCGGATGGTTGCGGCGCGTTTCCGGCCGAGTGTCGAGGTTGAGCCACAGCAGATAGCTGTCACCGGATCCCCAGGAGGCTTTTCCGAGGGCGGGGTCTTCCGAACCGATATGGATACCGAAACCGGCATGGAACACGCCGTCCTGAAAATCGTCCATGTCTTCATAGCCGCCGTCGACATAACGAATCGTGAATTCGAGTTCGTACTCACCGCTTTGCCGTACCCGACGATCGATGCGTGCGAGTTTGGCGTCGGCGTCCTGCTGCACAAGCCGGCCACCCCGAACGACCCAGTCTCCGTCACCGGGCTCCCAATTTCTCATCGACGAAAAGCTGTCGTCTACACTCTGGGCAACCGCTACCATAGAAACAGCAAGCAGCAGAGCCCCGGTGATAAGGGCGAACTTCTTCATATGATCCTCCTGACGTAAGATTGACGAGCAGTTCCCTGCTATCGTTAGTTTGCACCTAATGATAATGCCCTTTCCGACAGGACACAACCGAATTTATCCGTGAATTCGGCGGTAAAATTGTTAAAATTAGATTAATCCGAAATGAATCATACCGCCTGCCCGTGTTTCGGTATCCCTCCGTGGACGTTGGAACCCTCCTGCGTATACGATGGAGCGCGATGGAACCCGAGACGATTGGACACACCGTGATTCTCTATCGACCGGAGTCGGAAGGAGGGGAGGAGTGAAGCCGTTTACGATACCGAAGCAACCGGTCCTTTCCGTGGAAGCCGGGGCGATCCGACGGTTACCCGATGCGATCGCCCGGTGGGGCTACCGCTCCGTAGCGATGGTAACCGGCGGACGCTCCGTTCGCTCCCGGGATATCTGGGCGACGATTACCGATGGGCTTCTCGACGAAGGTATCGACTTTCTCGATTTTACCGTACGAGGCGAGCCGAGTCCCGACCTCGTTGATCGCTGTCGGGACGAGGTTGTCCGGGAGCTCCCGCGGTGTGAAGCGGTCGTTGCGATCGGAGGCGGGAGCGTAATCGACGCTTCCAAGGCGCTTGCGGCGCTTCTCGGGATGGAACGGGAGAGCTCTTCCGGGAGCGACGCGACTAGGGACGGTACGTCGCTGTCAATAGCGGACTACCTCGAAGGTGTAGGAACCCGGACGCCCTCGGGGGCGACTCTGCCGTGCATCGCGGTGCCGACAACCGCCGGAACCGGAAGCGAAGCGACGAAAAACGCGGTTCTCAGCAGTATCGGCCCCGAGGGGTACAAAAAATCGCTCCGGCATGACAACTTCGTCCCCGTCCGGGCTATCCTCGACGCCGAGCTCCACACCGGCGCTCCCGACGAAGTAACACGGGCGAGCGGCCTCGACGCGATTACCCAGCTCATCGAGGTCTATCTCTCCCGGGATGCGAATCCGGTCACCGACGCCCTGGCCCTCACGGGAATCCAGCACGCAGGTCGGGCGTTTCCCGCCCTTCTCGATGGTGAGGATTCGGTAGAACTCCGGGCCGAAATGGCTCTCGCGGCGTATCTGAGCGGTGTCGGACTCGCCGCGGCGGGTCTGGGAGTGGTACACGGGATCGCTTCGCCTGTCGGGGCCCTGAGGGAGATCCCTCACGGCGTTTTCTGCGGGTTGACCCTTGCGCCCTCGATCGAGCAAACCGTCGAGGTTGGACGTGACGGGAGCGACGACGCGCGCTCCCGGTACGCCCTCGTCGCCGCGGCGATCGGTCTGTCCGACGTGGATCACCCCGCGGGAGCGGTGGAGCAGCTCGTCGAGACGCTCCGTATATGGGCGGACCCGTTGCCGCGACTCGGAGCGTACGGATTCACTCCCGATGAGCTCCTCCGGATCGCTCGCGAGAGCGGGGTGAAAAACCATCCCGTCTCACTGTCGGCCGAGGATATCCACGCGATCCTCGAGGCGGTTCGATAGATGACGGAGAGATCGACCATGAAGGAACGTCCGCGCCCGCCATTTCTCGTTGTCGGTTTGAATCCGACGTTTCAGCACACCCTCGTATTCGATTCGATTCAGACCGGTGAGGTCAACCGCGCCACCGAGGCGTACGAGGATATCGCCGGTAAGGGACTGAACGTTGCCCGGGTTCTGACGCAACTTGGAGAGGATGTTGTTCACGTGAGTCCCCTCGGCGGCCCCGGTGAACGACGGTTTCTCGATTTCTGCAGAACCGCGGGTGTTGCGATCCGGAACGTCGCGGGTGCGCGGGGTATCCGGACGTGTACGACAGTGATAGACCGGGGCGCGGGGACGGTGACGGAACTGGTCACACCTGCGTTCCCCGTCGAAGCGGGGACGGAGGACGCGTTGTTCGCTGTCGTCGAACAGGAGCTGGAGCGGTGCGGTACCGTTGCGATCGCCGGTTCCCGGGCTCCCGGGTTCTCGGAAACTCTTCCGGGACGAATCGTTTCCGCCGCACGCCGGGCGGGGGTGTTCGTACTGATCGACTACCGCGGAGAGGAGCTGCACCATACCCTCCGTAATACGTCGGGGGAACTCCCGAATATTATCAAGATAAACCTCTCCGAGTTCGGGGCTACCTTTTTTCACGGAGGGGCCGCCGCGCTACCGGAGGAGATCGATACTCCCGAGGTGATCGATAAGGCGCTCCGCCACGCCGAAGCGCTGGTGAAACGGGGGGTGTTACCGGTGATCACCCGGGGAAGCCGGCCGGCCCTCGCACTGACGGAAGACCGACTGGGCGAGGGGGGCGGGTTCCACCGGATTCCGGTGCTCCCGTTGACTCCGGTGAACCCGATCGGGAGTGGTGACGCCTTCGCCGCCGGGCTGTTGCACCACCTTGCCGGGGGAAGCTCGCTTCCCGACGCGATAGACGGTGCTCACGCCGTAGCGGCGATGAACGCGTCACAGATCCGCCCCGGGACGATCCGCCCCGAGGCGGCACGAGACGACTAGTCCTCGATGCCGTGCTCCAGCCGCAGCGTCAGGGTGGGCATGTTACACACCTCGTCGGGGCCGTAGTACTGGATCGCTCCGGGATTCGTGAAGGAGGTCTCCCGCGCCCATACGGCACGGTTCGCCGCAAACCGCTTGAACGGCGCCCCGTCGAGTTCCACCAGTGCTTTCCGGATAACCGGTTTCTGCTTTCCGTGACGCTGCTCCATGTTCATCATCATCGTCAGAGGGATACCGCCGGCGGTCCACTTCTCCGCGGGCTGCGCCAGTTTGCGTACACTCGAGATGTATCCGGTCAGTCCGTTGACGATGAGGAGACACGCGGTATACCCGAGGCTGTAGGTGTAGTCCGCGTCGAAATTGCTCGGAAACGCGCATCGCCCTTCGTATCCAAAGAAGTGGTTCTGGTAACTGAATGAACCCGAGTATTTGCCCTCCGCTTTCAACTCGTTCAGGCTGTCCTCCACCATCTCGATCAGGAGTTTCTCCGTCTCGATCCGGGAGACCTGGACGTTTCCGTGGGGATCGCGATCCATGAGAAGCTGTCGCTGGATCCCGGTGGGAAGGGAGGAGAAGACGTAGGAGCTGTCCTTCCCGAGGTTCTTGTTGACCCACTCCGCCTGGTCTTCGAAGGTACGCAGACCGGCGAAATACTCGGCGTGTTCCGCGAGAAGGTCGTTGAGTTGTTGAATGAGTGAACCGACTTCGGGGATGAACTCTATGAGCCCTTCCGGTACGAGAACAACACCGAAATTCTCACCCCCTTCAGCACGCGCGACGATCACCTCGACGATCGATGCAACAACGTCGTTGAGAGTCTGCTGCTTCTCTTTTACTTCTTCCGAGATGATACAGACGTTGGGTTGCGTCTGGAGGGCGCACTCGAGAGCGATATGGCTGGCGCTGCGTCCCATCAGTTTGATGAAGTGCCAGTATTTCTTTGCGCTGTTCGCGTCGCGTTCGATGTTCCCGATCAGTTCCGAGTAGGTCTTGACTGCGGTATCAAACCCGAAGGAGGTCTCGATATACTCATTCTTCAGGTCGCCGTCGATCGTTTTCGGGACACCGATCACCTGGACCGAATCACCCTGTTCGGCGAAATACTCGGCAAGAAGCGCCGCGTTGGTGTTGCTGTCGTCGCCGCCGATCACCACGACCGCGTCGAGGTTGTTTCGGTTGCACGTCTCACGCACGGCGGCGAACTGGTCCGGCGTCTCGATCTTGGTACGACCGCTGCCGATAATGTCGAAGCCGCCGGTATTCCGGAACTCGTCCATATAATCTGCGGTGATCTCCATCTTTTTGTCGTCGATCAAACCCCCGGGGCCCCCGAGGAATCCGAGGAGCCGGTTCTCCCGGTTTGCCGCCTTGAGGGCGTCGAAGATTCCGGCGATCACGTTGTGGCCTCCAGGTGCCTGACCTCCGGAAAGGATCACCCCCACCGTCCGTGGTTTCCCGGCGCCCTCGTTGGGAGTATCACCCACGAGGGTCGCGATCGGTTTTCCGTAGGTATGCTTGAAGTGGGCCCGCAGGGCCGCCTGATCTGCAATCGACTCAGTCGGCTCTCCGAGGCGGACCGAAATTGAGGCGACGTCACCACGGATCGCCGGGGGAAGTTTGGGTTCGTACCGGTACCGTTGGATCTGTAGATTTGAATGTTTCATGGCCCGGGTATTGTAGTGGTCCCGGTACACCGTGGCAACAACACCGCTCTCTGCGGGTCGGTCTTCGCTGGACGCGACGACGCGACCGATGCGGATCCTACCCGCCTGCGCCGCGGACCCTCCGACAGCATCCATGCCCCTCAGGGGTATTCTCCTGCACCGCGGGCAGTTGACGGGGGCGGCGGGGATACCTAATCTGTAGATTATGGCGATCCATCGGATGAAAAACGTCGTTCAGAGGTACGCGTGGGGAAGTCGTACGATGCTACCGGCGATCCGCGGGGTGTCTACGCCGGCGACGGAGGCGCAGGCGGAACTGTGGATGGGGTCCCACCCGCGGGGTCGGAGCGAGCTCGTCGCACCCGACGGAACAACCCGGCCGATCCGGGACAACAGTCTGCCGTTTCTCTTCAAGATCCTTACCGCGGAAAAAGCGCTGTCGATCCAGGCGCATCCCGGCAAGATCCAGGCGGAAGAGGGGTACGCCCGGGAAAACGAAGCGGATATTCCCCTCGATGCACCGCACCGGAACTACCGGGACACGAACCACAAACCGGAGCTGATCTGTGCTCTCTCCGATTTCTGGGGCCTCCGGGGGTTCCGCCCGATCTCCGCGATCTCCCTCGAGCTCGAACTGCTGTGCGACCGGTCGGAATACCTTCGGCAGGGAATCGGTCCCCTGGTCGACGAGCTGCTGGAACGAGCCGATACCGAAACGTGGCGGCGAACGTTCCTGCGGCTCCTTCAGTTGGGTGAGGAGACGAAGGGAGGCGCGGAGCTCGTCGACGCCGCGGTGGGGCTTGCGCGGGACTCGGGAACCGTCGATCCCGAAACGGGGAAGGTCGATCGGAGCGATCGGTACTGGTGGGTCCTGGAGCTTCAACGACAGTTTCCCGACGATCCGGGAATCCTCGCCCCCCTGTACTTGAATCTGATCCACCTGCGCCCCGGTGAAGCTGCGTTCCTCGACGCGGGAATACTCCATGCGTATCTGTACGGCGCCGGTGTCGAAATCATGGCGAACTCCGACAACGTCCTCCGGGCGGGATGTACCGCGAAGCACGTGGACGTCACCGAACTCGGTCGGGTTCTGACGTTCGGGGGAGATACCTCTCTGCCGATCCGCCCGGAGAGGGGAGACGCGGTATTCACCTACACCACTCCTGCGGTGGAGTTCGAACTTCAACGAGTCGATCTGTCGATCGCCCCCAGGGTGGAGCTTCTGCGGAACCGCGGCGAGGTTGTCGTCCTCGCCGTCGGCGCCACGGTGGAGCTCACCGACCCCGACGGATCGGTACAGATCGGAACGGGAGAATCGGCATTTCTCGACGGAGCCGCCGGGGTCGATCGCCGGTCCGGCGCTGATAGCACCGGGTTGAGGGGTCGAGGCGGAGCGGGAGCGCCGGCGGGGCATCGCGTCCGGATCGAGACGACGGAGCAGACGCACGGTTCGGCGGTGATGAAGGAAGTGGTGCACGGAGCATATCTGTTCATCGCGTCCCTCCCCGGGGCGGTCGAGGTCACCGTATCGGAGCGTGCGGGGTGACTCTGTTCGATCCGGCGGAACGGAACGAACGGTCCTCCCGGGACCCGAGGGCCATGGATTGAGCGTTCATGGAACGTCCTCAGGCGGTGTTCCCGAGGTCTGGGTCGACGGTGATTCGGCGCCCCGGGAGATCCGTGAACTCCTCGGTCGGTGGGGAGATCGCGGGCGGTGCCGGATCCGGTTCTTTGCGAATCGCGCTCTTCCCGATGTGTCGGATACGGAGATGAACGTCGTAGCCGGGGATACGACGGTGGATCGCGAGATCCTGGAACGGCTTGCGTCGACCGCCGACGAACAACGCCGGACGACGGTGATCATCACCCGGGATATACCTCTTGCGGAACGGTGCCTCGCGTACGATTGCGTCGTTCTCAACGACCGGGGTACCGAGTTCGACGGTGGGACGATCGCGGAACGCAGATCGATCCGGGACCGGAACGCCGAGATTCGCGCTATGGGCCTCGAGACGATCGACCGCGCCCACCGTTTCGGGAAGCGGGAGGTAAAGCTCTTCGCGGACACCCTCGATCGGGTGCTGACGCGATTGAACAGTTGACGGTTCCCGGCGGGACGGCAGAGGAAAGATCTTGCATTCTCGTAAGAACGGTCTTACATTAATGAGAGTAAATCGATAAACTTTGACCGGTTGGATTTGCTCCACCGACATACATGGAAGGAAGGAAACGATGCAGACAACACAGGTAACCGACGGAGTATGGCGGCTCTCAGCGAACATTCACGACATCCTCTTTGAAGGAATGTGGCCGATCCCTCACGGATTCTCGATGAACTCCTACATCGTCAAGGGCGAGAAAGTCGCGATCATCGACGGTGTGTGTGACTGGGACGGTACACCGGAGGTTCTCTTCGACCAGTTCAAGCAGATGAACGTGAATGCGGAAGATATCGATTACGTGATTATCAACCATATGGAGCCGGACCATTCGGGGTGGCTGAAAGATTTCAAGAAGATCCGCCCGAACTTCAAGATCGTTACCACCGCCAAGGCAAAGGCGCTTCTTGAAGCGTTTTACTCGATCGAGAACGAGACGATCATCGTCAAGTCCGGAGACACCCTCGATCTCGGTGACGGTCGCGTTCTCGCTTTCGAGGAGATCCCGAACGTACACTGGCCGGAGACGATGGCTACCTTCGACACGAAGAGCGGAACCCTCTTTCCCTGTGACGCCTTCGGTGCCTTCGGGGCGATCACCGATTCCCCCTACGACGACCAGCTCTCCCGGGAGGAGATCGACTTCTTCGAAGAGGAGGCGACGCGGTACTACGCGAACATCGTCGGTGCCTACTCCGCTCCCGCCAAGAAAGCGGTGATCAAGACCGAGAGCCTGCCGGTAAAGATCATCGCCCCCGGTCACGGGATCGTGTGGCGACAGAATCCGCAGAAGATCATCGACGACTACAAGCGCTACGCTGCATACAGCAAGGGACCGGCGAAGGAAGAGATCACCGTGGTCTGGGGATCGATGTACGGCAATACCGAACAGGGTGTCGAGCCGGTCGTCGAAGGGATCAAGAGCGAAGGGGTGAAGGTCAACGTGCACCGCGTGCCGGAGACCCATTACTCGTACATCCTCAGAGACGTGTGGAACTCCAGCGGCGTTGTTCTCGGGATGCCCACATACGAGTACAAGATGTTCGCCCCGATGGCGGTTGCCGTCGACGAGATGGGTCGGAAGAAGGCGTTCAACCGGAAGGCGTTCCGCTTCGGCAGCTATGGCTGGTCCGGCGGTGCCCAGAAGGAACTCGACGAGATCCTGGAACGCTTCAAGATGGGCTGGGAATTCCTCGAACCGGTGGAGTTCAAAGGCGCCGCCTCGAAGGAGGAACTGGACCTGATTTTCCAGCGCGGGAAGGAACTCGCGGTGAAAGTGAAGGAGTGGGTACGCGCGGAAGGCTGATCGGGGCTGAGCCCGCGGTACATCACCGGGGGTGATCCGTATCCCGCGATGAGGAGGCCTCATCGCGGGAATCCCGATCCGTCAGAACTCCGCGCTCCCCACCGCCCGGGGGAAGGGGATCACGTCACGGATGTTCTGCATCCCCGTGACGTACCGGACGAGGCGCTCGAATCCGAGGCCGAATCCCGAGTGGGGTACCGTTCCGAACCGTCGCAGATCAAGGTACCACCGGTAGCTCTCCTCCTCGAGGCCGAGTTCACCGATCCGGGACACCAGAGCGTCGTAGCGCTCCTCGCGCTGACTGCCCCCGATGATCTCTCCGAGGCGCGGGACGAGGACGTCCATCGCCCGAACCGTCTTCCCGTCGTCGTTCTGTTTCATGTAGAACGCTTTGATCTCTTTAGGGTAGTCGGTAACGATTACCGGTCCCTGCACGTACTCGTCGGTAAGAAACTTCTCATGCTCCGTCTGGAGATCGATTCCCCATTCCACGGGGTACTCGAAGGATCTTCCCGATCGTGTAAGGGCCTCCACCGCTTCGGTGTAGGTCATGTACCGGAAATCACTGGTGCTGACCCGGGCAAGATCCTCAACGATTCCCTTTTCGATCCGTCTGTCGAAGAACTCCATGTCCTCCGGGCACTCTTCGAGGACCGTTTTCAGGAGGGTCCGGACAAAATCGCCGGCGAGTTCCGCGTTGCACGACAGGTCGCAGAACGCCATCTCCGGTTCGATCATCCAGAACTCCGCGAGGTGGCGGGTCGTGTTGGAATGTTCGGCGCGGAAGGTGGGGCCGAAGGTATAGACGCGATCGAGGGCGGTTGCGTAGGCCTCGGCGTTGAGCTGGCCGCTGACGGTGAGAAACGCCGGCTTCCCGAAGAAGTCCTGCCGGTAGTCGACAGGGCCGCCGGAGCGGGCCACCCCTTCCAGATCGAGGGTCGTCACCTGAAAGAGCGCTCCGGCGCCCTCGGCATCGCTGGCGGTGATGATCGGCGTGTGGATATAGAGAAAGCCGCGGTCCTGGAAGAAGCGGTGGACGCCGTAGCTCAGGCGGTTCCGCACGCGCATGACCGCGCCGAAGGTATTGGTTCGGCCCCGCAAGTGAGCGATCTCCCGGAGGAACTCGAAACTGTGGCGTTTCTTCTGCAGCGGGTACTCATCCGCCGGCGCTTCACCGATGATCACCAGGTCGGTACAGGCGAGTTCAACGCTCTGGCCCTCTCCGGGAGACTCGACGAGGCGACCGGTGGCGCGGACGCTGCACCCGGTCTGCATCAGATCGATCGCACCCTGCAGGTCCGTTTCGTTCTTGTCGATGATCACCTGGAGTCCTTTCAGGGAAGACCCGTCGTTCAGTTCGAAAAAGCAGACGTTCTTCGATTCCCGTTTCGTGCGCACCCAGGCGTAAACCGTTACCTCCTCCTCTGAAGGAGAGGTCTCGCGGAGCTCCGCGATCCGTGTGCGGGCGGTGTAATTCATAGGGGGCATTGGTACCACATCCCGGCGGGATCGGTCTACATTCGGTTGTGGCAGCGCGGATACCCCACCGCAACGCTCCTCTCGACACCTCACGACGATGCCGGTAAGCTCAGCGGATATGGCGGTCTTCAGCGAGATCGGACGACTCCGTCGCGTTGTCGTGCACACTCCCGGTCCGGAGGTGGAACAGATGACCCCCGCAACGGCGCGGGAGTTGCTGTACAACGATATCGTCCCGATCGAAGCGGTACAGCGGGAGCATAGGGGGCTCACTGAGATTCTGTCCCTCGTCGCCGATACGGTTGAGGTCACGACCGTTCTTGACAGGATCGTCACCGGTTCCGGCGGCGTCGCTACCCTCGCGGCGTCGATGGCGGGTGGCGACAACGCGATTCGGGAAGAGCTGCTCGCACGGTGGTACCGGAAGACTCCCGCGTCGGTACGGGACGACTGTATCCTGGGGGTGCCCGCGGAGGTCCGGCGCCTGTGGGATCTCTACCGGAAATCACCGTATATCGTACCGCCGTTGCCGAATCTCTATTTCACCCGGGATGCGGCGTTCCTCGCCGGGAAGACCGCGTACCGCTCGGTGATGGCCGGGGAGGTTCGCGCCGGGGAAGCGGCGATTATGGCACGGGTTCTCGAGGAACTGTCGGTGCCGGTGAGCGAGGAGCTGACGGCACCGGTACACCTTCACGAGGAGGCTCGCGAGAGTAGCGACGGCGCAGACCGTCGTCGGGAGCACCGGATCGAGGGTGGCGATGTTCTCATTCTGGACGACGACACCCTCTTGCTTGGTGTCGGCGAGCGCACCGCTCCCGGCGGCGTCGATGCACTCATCGCCGCCGTTGCAGCGGATCGGGAGCGTCCGCTCCGGGCGATCGTCGTGGAGCTTCCTCACGAGCGCGCGACGATCCACCTCGACATGATCGCGACGGTGATCGGTCCGGAGGAGATCCTCGGCTATCGGCCGCTCCTCGAGGGTTCATCGGCGCGAAGGGTATTCACCATCATCGCGCCGCCGGGGTACGGTGCGCGATGGACGATTCGGGAATACCCGGCGCTTGCCGACGCGATGAAGACGATGGGATACGAACTCAGAATCGTCCCCTGCGGTAACGATCGCGAGGTAGTACGGGAACGGGAGCAGTGGTTCAGCGGGTGCAACAGTTTCGCTCTCGCGCCACGGCAGATCGTGGTCTACCGGAACAATACGGCGACCCTGGACGCTCTTGCGAAGGCGGGGTACGCGATACTTGACGGTGAAGATATCCGGGGTAACCCCGAGAGGTTTATCGATGCAGCGGGAAGGTTCGTTCATGATGCGACGGCGATCGCGATCGACGGAATCGAGCTCGCCCGTGGCGGGGGTGGGCCCCGATGCATGACCCTTCCGGTGGAACGGGACCCGGTGCAGGACGAGTGGAGGAAACAGAACTGATGAGCGTGCGGGAAACGATGAATGATACAAAACGAACGAGTAACGTCCGGGTCCGGGAGTTCGTGCCCCTTCTTTCGCCGCGGGAGCTGAAGGAGCGACTGCCCCTCTGCGATCGTTGCAAAGAAACGGTTCTTCGGGGTCGCACCGCGATCGAAGATATTCTCGCCGGTCGCGACGACCGGATGGCTGCAGTGGTGGGTCCCTGTTCGATCCACGACGAGAAAGCGGCGCTGGACTACGCGCGACGCCTCGTCGAGCTCGCCGGGGAGGTGCAGGAGCAGATCGTCGTGGTGATGCGGGTTTACTTCGAGAAACCCCGCACCCGCCTCGGGTGGCGGGGGCTCATTCTGGACCCCGATCTCGACGGAAGCTACGAGGTCGACCGCGGGCTGCACCGTGCCCGGGAAATACTTCTCGGGGTGACATCCCTCGGGTTGCCTGCCGGTAGCGAGATGCTCGATCCGATCGTCCCGCAGTACATCGACGATCTGGTCAGTTGGGGCTCGATCGGCGCCCGTACCACGGAATCACAAACGCACCGGGAGATGGCGAGCGGTCTTTCGATACCGGTAGGATTCAAGAACGGGACCGACGGCAGTATCGAATCGGGGATCAACGCGATGTCGAGTTCCCTCCATCCCCACAGCTTCATCGGGATTAACGAAGAGGGTGACACGTGTGTGATCCACACCAACGGGAACGATCAGGTCCATATCATCCTGCGCGGCGGACGAAGCGGCCCCAACTATCACAGCTGGGATATCGTTCGCGTGGAAGAACTGCTCCGGCACAACGCGTTGCCGGTGAATATTCTCGTCGACTGCAGCCACGGGAACAGTGAGAAGGACCATCGCCGACAGGGCACCGTGCTCCGGACGATAATCGACCAGCGGATCGCCGGTCGTACCTCGATCAAGGGGTTCATGCTCGAGAGCAATATCAACCCCGGCCGGCAGGAGCTCGTACTGGAGCCGGAGAAACTTGTCTATGGTACCTCGATTACCGACGCGTGCATCGGATGGGACGAAACGGTGGAGCTTTTGCGGGATACGGCGCGGCGTCTGAAGGAGGGGGTATGAGTGCCGTTCGGGAAAACGTGAGCGTCGCCCACGCAACGGCAAAGCGTCTCGGCGCGATCGGCGGCGATCTCCGTCGAAAGGCGCTCCACCGGATCGCGGAGCTCCTCGAGAGGGAGGAAGCGGCGATTGCAGCCGCCAACGCACGCGATCTGGAGCGCGCCGAGGCGGAGGATCTCCCGGCGCCCCTCCTGAAGCGATTGCGGTTTGACGGCGCGAAGCTCGAACAGGCGGTGACAGGCGTCAGATCCGTCGCCGATCTTCCCGATCCGGTGGGAAGGGTTCTGCTCCGCCGCGAACTCGATGAGGGACTTGTGCTTCGCAAGGAGACGTGTCCGATCGGGGTGATCGCGATGATCTTTGAGTCCCGACCGGATGCGCTGGTGCAGATCGCTTCTCTTGCGCTGAAAAGCGGAAACGCCGTCGTTCTGAAGGGTGGATCGGAAGCGCGTGAAAGCAACCGTATCCTCGCCGGCCTCGTCGCCCGGGGGAGCGAAGAGGCGGGCATCCCCGCCGGCTGGATTCAGCTTCTCGAGACGCGAGACGACGTGACGGAGCTCCTGAAACGTGACGACCTGGTAGATCTGATGATTCCCCGAGGATCGAACGAGTTTGTCCGGTACATCATGGATCACACGCGGATTCCCGTGCTGGGCCACGCCGACGGGGTATGCCACGTCTACCTCGACGCGGCGGCGGAGGAGAAGATCGCCGTCGATGTGACCGTCGACTCGAAGACGCAGTACGTCGCGGTGTGCAACGCGGCGGAGACACTCCTCGTCCATCGCGACGCGGCGGAACGGCTGCTTCCCGTTGTGGGCGCGGCGCTCCGGGATGCCGGCGTTGAGCTTCGTGGTTGTCAGGGGACACGGGCGGTACTCCCCGATACGATCCCTGCTACCGAAGATGACTGGGCAGCGGAGTATCTCGACATGATCCTCTCGATTCGGGTGGTCGAATCCCTCGAGGACGCGATCGATCATATCAACCGGTACGGAAGCGGCCATACCGACGCGATCGTCACCGACGATTCCGATGCGGCCCGGCGATTCACCGAGGCCGTGGATTCCGCCTCGGTGATGTGGAACGCAAGCACCCGCTTCGCCGACGGGTTTCGCTACGGACTCGGCGCGGAGGTCGGCATCGGAACGGGAAAGATCCACGCCCGGGGTCCCGTCGGGGTAGAGGGACTTCTCAGCTATAAATGGATCGTTGAAGGACGGGGACACATCGTTTCCGACTACGGTGGGGGGCGCCGCTCCTTTACGCATCGCGATCTTCCCCTCACATGAGATACCCGGGACGGAGCAAACGGCATGAGACGTTTTGACCAGGTCAAGCGGGTCGTCGTCAAGATCGGGACCAACGTTCTGACGACGGGAGACGAACTCGACCGGGACTATATCGATTCCGTCGCGGAGCAGATTGCAGGGATCCGCGCCGACGGACGGGAAGTGTGCCTTGTGAGCTCAGGGGCGATCGGGCTCGGAGCACTGGAACTCGGAGTAACCGGTCGTGTCCAGGACGTCGTACTGCGCCAGGCGTGCGCGGCGGTGGGGCAGCCGCGGCTGATGCACGTCTATCGGGACGCTTTTCGGCGCCAGAATCTGCAGATCGGCCAGGTTCTCATCACCAGAGAGGTGTTCAACGACCGGAACAGCTACGTTCGCCTCCGGAACGCCGTGGAACGTCTCCTCGAACTCGGGGTGATACCGATCTTCAACGAGAATGACAGCGTCGCTACCGCGGAGATCGGTACCGCATTCGGTGACAACGATCAGCTCAGCGCCCTCGTAGCCAGCAAGGTCGACGCGGGACTTCTCATTCTTCTCAGCGATATCGACGCGTACTATGACGCGGATCCGCGGCGGAGCACCGAAGCGCGGCCGGTACACACGGTACAGATCGTTACCGACGAGATGCTCAGCTCCGCGGGTCGGGCGGGATCGGTACGTGGCACCGGGGGGATGCGGACGAAACTGATGGCGGTACGAATCGCCGCCGACGGCGGGTGCCGCGTCGTTCTCGCTCACGGACGGGAGGAGCGGGTCCTCTCCCGGATCTTTGCGGGCGAAGAGGTGGGAACCGTCTTTGCCGCCCGCCGGACGCTCCGGAACCGCAGCCGCTGGCTTCTGCACAGCAAGCCCCGGGGAATGATCCGCGTCGACGACGGCGCGATGAGCGCGATCCGTCGACACAACAGCCTCCTCGTGACGGGGGTGGTCGCCGTCGAAGGGAACTTCGAGGCCGGTGACGTTGTGCTCGTCAACGATGCGGCAAAACTCGTTTCGGCCTTCGGGAGTCGCGAACTCGAGCGCCTCATCGGGCACCACTCCTCGGAGATACCGGAAATCCTTGGTCACACCGACGAGCGGCGCCTCGTGGCGCGGCCGGAAGAGATCGTCTTTTTCGACGGGGATTGACGGCAGACGGCAATTGACGGGGATCGACGGTGACTGACGGAGATCGAGGGATCCGTCGAGAACTTTTTCGATCGACCCTTGTCATTGCCCGCGGAATTTGCGATAGTTTGGCCCCAGCCGGTTTCCGCTTCGGCGTTGAGACCGCTAATCCAGGAAGAAAGGGAGGGACGTACAATGGCAGGAAAGATATCAAAGAACGCACGCCGTGAAGGCGCCCAGGCCCTTACCAGCCGATGGGGCGGTAAGATTGTGATGAAGAGTGTTTTTGAGAACGGCAAGATGCGCCATTTTGCGGTCTGTGAGAAGACCGGAAACCAGGGCCGCCGTCCCAAAGACTTGATGTAACCGGATACGGAAACGTATACCGCAGCGGATACTGCTTGCCCGCAGTGAACGCTGCCTGCCCGCAGCGGATGCTGTGGGCTTTTTTTTGGAGTGGACCATGGTTCTGTCCGGCCGTCAGATCGCCGAAAACCTCGGTACAAAGATCGTTATCGACCCCTATTCGCCCAGCCGGCTCAACCCGAACAGTTACAACCTTCGTCTCCATTCGGATCTGCGCGTCTACGATTCCCGCGATCTTGATATGCGGGTGGAAAACACCTCCAGCCCCCTGACGATCCCGCCGGAAGGGCTGAAACTCGAACCCCATCGTCTCTATCTCGGTCGCACCGTGGAATATACCGAGACCGACGGATACGTTCCGATGCTCGAGGGGCGCTCATCGATCGGGCGGTTGGGGCTCTTCGTGCATATCACCGCCGGTTTCGGGGACGTCGGGTTTCGCGGGTTCTGGACCCTCGAGATGTTCTGCGTCCAGCCGATCAGGATCTACGCAGGGGTAGAGATCTGCCAGATCTTCTACCATACGATCGATGGAGAGTACGTACCCTACTCAAGCGGTAAGTACCAGAACAACCAGGGTATCCAGCACAGCCTCCTGTTCAAGGATTTCGAGAAGTAGTCCGGGGCGCGCTTCCTGCCGCCGGAACCCATCGCCCTTCCCGAAGTTCCATGCCGTACTCCCGCCGTAACACGTCGGAAAGGCCGTCGGCGAGGTCGTCCACGGTGGACTGTATCCTTCGCGCTTCCTCGCGACGAAGACCGCTGGTGAGAAACATGTCGAGGAGCATCTTTGCCGCGAGAAAGCGGCGGTACTTGTCGATACCGAAGATCAGGATATCGTCGAGCATCCCGATGATCTCCCACGTCACCTGCTCCGCCTGGCTGTAGCGTCCGGCGTCCTTGTCCTGGTCGGAGATCCGCATCGGAAGGTTTTCAACGATCTCGTCGATGTGGGGCACGAGATAGTCGAGGTTGAACAGTCCGGTGGCGCAGTTGAAGAGAATCTTTTTCCCCTCCGACTCCGCGGCGAACACCTCTTCCTTTTTGATCGCCGGACCGATGTCCGCACAGTTCAGGGATCCCCGCTGATCGTAGAGGAGGACACCTCCCTTGACGTCGACGGGAGTCCGGAACGCGAAGTCGAAGCCGCCCTGGGCGTTTTTCAACGTCACCAGGGCGATCCCCACCGGATCGAGGGTGAAGCCGATGTTGTCTACGTTTCCCATATACACCAACCGTTTCCCCCGTTCCCGGAGTCGACGATAGACCTCGCTGAGGACCTGGAAGTTCTGCCCGTGTCCGCCCGGGAGACCGAGGGGTTCGCCCTTCTGTCCGTAGGCGTTGGTGAAAAAGCGCTTTGGACGCCCTTCGTCGGAGTGGGTCATCGCCGCGAGAAGGGGTTGCACCGCAGACTCCGTCGCAAGGGCGGCGGAACGCTCCGGTTCGGGGACATCGGCGAGGTACTCGCTTGACCGATAGTGTTCGTACTCCCGGCGAATCTCATCCTCCGTAAAGAGGCTCGTCATCTCCACCATCGGAAGCCCCGGTCTCAAGGGGGCTCCGTCGGAATCCCGAGGTGGTACTACGTCGAAACGTTCCGCCGTTGCCCGGTACCTGTTTCCCGCCAGGAGAAGCATCCGGAACTTCAACTCCAGAAAGCTTGCACCTTGCGATCCGTCGGGGTTGAGATACGCCGGGGTGATCCCCTTGGGTACCCCCGTTATTTCCGGGGCGAGGCGCTCGAAATCGCTCCGGTACAGCTCGAAGAGTTCCTTGTCGAAGGCGCGATTCTTCTTGCCGTCGCCGTAACTCGTGGCGCTTCCACCGTTGAGGACGCCGTAGGATACGTAGGGGAGAAGGAGAGTCCCGATTACGGTCAGGTCGGTCTCCTCGAGGCGGCGCACGCCGTCGGTCACCGTCCCGAACCGTTCCACCGGAATTTCCGGTGCCTGGTCGGCGAGGCGATCGCGGTAGATGTCATCGGGAAGCTCCAGGACCGCCTCCGACCGGCGATCGATAATTCGCTCACCGTCGATCTCGGGGATTCCCGACGCGGTTACCGCCTCGATCCCGTCGTAGGCACCTTCGTTGAAGCGTTCGAGGATATGCATCGACCGTTCCGTATCGATGCCGAGTTCCTTCATCCGGTTGATGAGTGCTTCAGATATGTTGGGCATGATTGATAGTCCTTTCCTGATCGTATCAGGTGTGTGGAGCCAGAGCGTACGCCGCATGGGCGGCTCCGTACAGAGAGATCGCGTAGTCCTTGACGATATACACCGGGATCGACCGGAGAAGCTCGGCGATATGGGGCCGGTAGTTCCGGACGAAGAGAGAGGTGAACCGTGCCTCTTCGAGGAAGAGGGGCTCGTTCTTCGTGACGATTCCCCCCGCGAGGAAGAGACCTCCCTCGGGGAGGAAGTGAAGCGCCGTATCGGAGGCGGCGCGTGCGTAGTTTCTGATGAAGAGCGTCATGATCTCCCTCGCCGCAGGATCCCCCTCCGCCGCCGCGACCGATACCGCCGCTGCAGGGTCTTCGTGGTCCCTTCCGGCGAGAGGGGATGACGCCGGTATGCGACGGGTCTCCCGGAAAAACCGAAGCGCCCGGGTGAGACCCTGTCCCGAAACGAACAGCTCCGTTCCCGGCACGGCGCCGTCGATCTCCGTGACGAATCGAAGCATCTCGGCGCTGAGTTCGTCGTAGGGCGCGAACGCGGCGTGACCGCCTTCGGAGGGGAGCGCCACAAATCGCCCGGCGTGCTCCACCAGGTATCCCACACCGAGACCCGTCCCGGCCCCGACAACCGCCTGAACCGTTCCTCGCGGGGCGGGGAGGGTACCGTCCGGCCCGGGAAGGGGGGTGATCTGTTCCGGATCGGCCACATCGAGGAGAGGAATGCCGTAGCTGATCGCGGTGAAATCGTTGATCACGTAGGTCGGTATCGAGAACGCGCGTTCGATCGCGTCGCCGTCGATTATCCAGGATACGTTGGTAAGGGTACACCGGTTGTCGCGCACCGGTCCGGCGCCGCTGATACAGATATCGTCGGGATGATGCTCCGGAAGCGCCGTTTCGAGTTCTCGCAGCCCGTCCTGAATTGCGGATTCCATCGACTCGAGGCGCTGAGAGGAGAATCTGACGGTGTGAAGAATGTCAAATCGCGTACCCACCCGACCTACCAGTGCGATGCTGGTATTCGTTCCGCCCACATCGCAGGCAAGGGTACATACATCGTACTCTCTTGGTGTTCCCAGTTGTCGCATCACCACTATCATATCGGGGATATAGAAAGGCGACAACTTGAGAATCGCCGGGAACTCGAGTACACTTTCCTCATTCGGAGGAGCTATGGCAGCAGGTGAAACGAAATACCGTTTGGTGACGCGCAGTGACTTCGACGGTCTGGTGTGCGCGGTGCTCCTGAAAACACGGAATCTCATCGACGAGATCAAATTCGTTCACCCGAAAGATATGCAGGACGGCCTGATAGCGATCTCCGACGATGATATCACGACAAACCTGCCCTACGTCGAGGGTGTGCATCTTGCGTTCGACCACCATCACTCCGAGATGTTGCGCGTCGGTAAACGGGACAACTACATCATCGATCCCGACGCTCCGAGTACTGCCCGCGTTGTGTACGATTATTACGGTGGTGCCGAGGCGTTCCCGGCGATAAGCGAGGCGATGATGACCGCCGTCGACAAGGGAGATTCGGCGGCGTTTACAAAGGAGGAGGTGCTGGAACCCGAGGACTGGAACCTGCTCAATTTCATTATGGATGCCCGTACCGGTCTCGGCCGCTTTCGCAACTTCCGCATCAGTAACTACCAGCTGATGATGGATCTTATCGAATACTGCATCGATCACGACATCGATGACATACTGGCGTTACCGGATGTTTCGGAACGGGTTGAGTTGTACTTCGAGCACCAGCAGAAGTTTCAGCAGCAGTTGTACGATGCGGCGAAGCAGGACGGTAACGTCCTCATTGTCGATCTCCGGGGAGAAGAGACGATCTACGCCGGGAACCGTTTCGTGAAATATGCACTCTTTCCGGAGGCGAACGTGTCGGTCCAGATCATATGGGGCTTCAAACGGCAGAACACCGTTCTGACGGTAGGAAAATCGATTTTTAACAGTACCTGTGACGTCAACATCGGGGAGTTGATGCTGAAATACGGTGGCGGCGGGCACGCTGCTGCGGGTACGTGTCAGGTTCCAAATGACGATGCGGAGCGAATCCTGTCCGAGGTGATCACCGCCCTGAAAGGGTAGGATCGACATTCGGGCACGGGGCGCGGCGAGGCTTCTGTACCCCAATAATCCGATAATCCAATGAAACGTATTACACACGTCATCACAATCCTCATAAGTCTGTGCACCGCGGTACCCTCTATCGTTGCCGACGACGTCGCCGCGTACCGCGGTGACGGCGTCACCACGATCTATACGGGCGGCTTCGACGACAGGCCGCCGCCGCCCCGGATCATCCATGCCGGTGCCGCCGCGCTCTACGATTACGATACGGAGACGCTCCTGTACGGGTACAACCACGAGGTTGCCTGGGCGCCGGCGTCACTGACGAAACTGGCGACGATCTATACCGCCCTTGCGGCGATCGACAGGGGAGAGTTCGACCTCTCCGAGCCGCGTCCCGTTCATCCCGAGGCGTGGTTTACCGCGATGGCGCCGGGAAGCTCCCTTATGTTTCTCGGTCCGGACCAGGTGGTTGACGGGGAGGATCTGATTCGGGGCCTCCTTATCTCCAGCGGTAACGACGCGGCGACGGAGGTCGCGTACCGCGTTGCCGGGTCGGTCAGTCGATTTGCCCGCAGGATGAACGCGACGCTGGCAGAGGCCGGTTTCCCCGATTTCTATTTCGAGGAGCCCGCGGGGTTGAGCCCGGCAAACCGGATCACCGCCGGTGAGTTCGCACGATTCGCGGCGGTGCTGATCAGAGAGTGGCCGGCGATCGTCACTGAGCACGGTGCGGCGCGGTCGTTCACCTATCCCCTGGCGGATCACTACCCCGACGGTATCGTCCAGGGTGATTCGATCCGGCAGTACAACCGGAATACACTGCTCACCGATTATCCCGGTGCCGACGGGCTCAAGACAGGCTTCATCGATGAGAGCGGGTACAATCTCGCCGCCACGGCGGAACGCAATGGCCGTCGCCTGATCGCGGTTGTTCTCGGTGTATCCGCCGACAGCCAGGCCCTCGGTGGTCGACTCCGGGCGGAAGATGCGGCGCGTCTCCTCGACTGGGGGTTTGAAAACTATCGGCGCGTTGCCTTTCCTGCGGCCCGCCTTGAGGATGTGACCGTCTGGGGTGGCGCCGACGCGTCGGTCACCCCGTCGGTAACGGTACCACGGGACCGTATTCTCCCGGCGGGTGTGGTGGGAGAGATAACCAGAGAGATCGATCTGTTCGTCACGGAGTTGTGGGCGCCGGTGCGTGCCGGTACCGAGGTAGGACAAGTGACGTACACCGCAGGAGATACGGTCATCGCTTCGGCGCCGATACTCATTCCCGAGAGCGTGGAAGCCGGCGGATTCGTCACGAGGATCGTTGACCGCGTGCGGTGGTGGCTCCGGTAGAACTGTGGTGGTTCCGGCGGGACGGGGGCGCCGGCGGGACTATGGTGGCGTCGGCGTGTCGAGGCGCGCCCCGGCGGAGACAGGTCAGTTCTCGAGGGAGCTGGAGAGGCGCGACTCGCTCAGGGATCCCCGAACATCGAAGAGGCTGTTCGCCTGGTGGGCGGACATCCATTTTTTCAGGTACGCGATGTGGCGGCGGATCGATTGACCCGCTTCATCGGGATCGTCACCCGGGACCGGCAGCGTTACCAGGGACGCTCCGCCCAGAATCGCGGTGACCAGCGACGAGGGAGATCCGTCGGGGAGTTGAATCGCGATATGTGACCCGACCCGGCGATACAGCGTGCGGCACACCGAGAACAGCGACAGAAACGCACCGTGGGCCACCGTCTTGTCCCGTTCCGGTTGTGTCAGCGAGACACTCTCGACATCTACCCCTGCAAACCCCGGGGGAGGCTCCAGGAGAATCCCCGCAGCTCCGGCATCTCCCAGGGCGTGGACAAACGTCTGCGTTCCGTGGACGAAGGACGGAATCCTCACGACGAGGGGTGCTTCGAGGCGATCCGCGAGATACGACGTGACCCGAAGAATCGTTTTCTCGACGTGATCACTGCGCCTGCTCCGGAACGCCTCGTCACGATACGGTACGATCTCGATCGCTGCCGCCCCGGCATCCTTCATCTGTTGGGCGAGAGCGAACCATTGATTCCGCCGGTCGCACTGGAGGGAGGCGATCACCGGGACGCTGCTCTCCCGGGCGGTCGTCTCCAGCCGTTCCAGGTGCTCTTCGATGTTCAGTCGTCGAAGAACTCGCTCGGAGTCACGGGAACCCCTGTCGGTTCGATTGTGCTCCGTCAGTTCGTCCTCATCGATTACTCGCCGAATACGCTCCTCCGTCAGGGTCGGAAAGAGTATCCCCCCGGCGCCTGCGTCGATGCACCGTTTCACGACCGGGAGTTCGAGTCGATCGGCTCCGGTTTCTATGATGATGGGGCTCTCCAGGGGGAGCCCGGCGAACGTCACGTTGTAATCCGACATCGTTGCATGAGTATAGAGACGCATGTTACATTCGACAAGACGGAGTGAGGTACAGCAATGAGTCGTAAGTACGATGTCGTCGTGATCGGCGCCGGGAGCGCGGGGAATGCAGCGGCGGCGGAAGCGAGAACACGCAGCGATACTTCGTCGATCCTCCTCGTAAACGGCGAGGAGTACCCTCCGTACGATCGAAGACGCCTCTCGAAGACGATTTACCCGCCGGATACCTCGGTGGTTGTACCCCTTGAGGACGACGGTTGGTTCGCTGAACGCGAGATTGAACGGATCGACGGCTCCTCCGGTACGAGTATCGACCGGGAGCACGGGACGGTTACGGTCAACGGTGAAACGATCGCCTACGGAACTCTCGTGCTCGCAACCGGAGCGGACCCTCTCTTCCCGAAACTCGTTCGTCCCCACGAACGTGGTTCGTTTTTCGTCGTTCGTACCGCCCGTGATGTTGAGGAGCTCCGGAGTGCTGCCGCTCGGGCGAAGAACGTGCTGATCGCGGGGATGGGGGTCCTTGCGGTCGAGATCGCCCAGGAGCTCACCCGCTGGGGCAAACGGGTGACTCTTGCTGGGGCAACGGCGCAACTCATGCCGCGACAGCTGAGCGCCCGGGCGTCGGAGCTTCTTGAAGAGGCGATGATCGGGGAAAAGGTAAAGCTCCTGTTTCAGGAAGAGATCATCTCCTTCGAGGAAAACCGAAAACACTCGTGGACGGTGGAGATGCTCAAGCACACGTCGCACTATGACCTGGTCGTCTTCTGTATCGGTGTACAGCCGCGGATCGCGTTGGCCCGCGATGCGGGGCTGGATGTGAACACGGGGATTCTGGTGGATCAGCAGATGCGTACCGGTGATGAACGGATCTTTGCCGCCGGGGACTGCGCCCAGCTCCCGGACGGGCGTATCAGTTACCTCTGGGAAGAAGCTGCGGCGCAGGGCCGCGTCGCCGGAGCGAACGCGGTAGGGAGTTCGGTAACCTACGACGGTGCGGGTTTTCCCCTCCATACGACTGTCTTCGGAATCGACCTCTTCTCGGTCGGGAACCCCCGGAAACCGTGGTACTACCGGATCGACGAGTTTGAGGTTGAGTCACGGTACTACGCCTATTACTGGAACGACAACATTCTGCACGGTGCGATTATCCTGAACGACCCCGACCGGATCGAACAGGTCCCTCGAGCGGTTCGGGAGGGGTGGACCCGTTCCCGCGTAGCCGACGAGCTCGGTATCGGGTAGTCCTTTCGCACCGATTTAACCCTGGTGGAGGAACTATGAAACAGTACATTCGCGGACTACTTGTCCTGTGGGGCATCGGCGTACTCGCAATCACGCCCCACGTTGTTGACGCTCAGGAGCGTACGGAGGTCACGATCGGTGCCCTTCGGGGCCCCACCGGTGTAGGGATCGCATCGGCGTTGATGGAACAACCCGTGCGGGGTGAATACGCGTCGGTCTCGGTAGAGGTCGTTCCGGAACCGAGTGTGATGGTGGGGCGCCTTGCGGCGGGAGAGATCCAGATCGGGATGCTTCCCTCCAACGTCGGCGCCCAGCTCTACAACCGGGGGATTCCGGTCCAGGTCGCGGCGGTCACGTTATGGGGTCTCCTGTACGTCGTCTCGTCGGAGGAGGGGATCGACGGGTGGGGTGATCTCGCGGGGCGACGGGTCAACGCGATCTCCCGCGGTGCCGGTCCGGACATCATGCTCCGGCACATCCTGTCCGCTCGCGGGCTCGATCCCGACGACGACGTCGATCTCGACTACCGGTACGGCCACGTTGAACTGGCACAGATGCTGATTGCCGGGGAAGTCGCCACCGCCGTCCTCCCCGAACCGTTTGTGACGCAGGTCCTTTCCCGCCGGGACGACCTTTCGGTCACGCTCGATTTCCAGCGCGCCTGGTCCGACCTCTACGGCGACGCGTATCCGCAGACGGTTGTTCTCGTCCGGAGAGACTGGGCGGCGGAACACCCCGAAGCGGTCGCCGAAGCGCTCGGAGTGATCGAGTCGGGATGGCGGCGTACGCTTGCCGATCCGGAAGAAGCGGGGCGCATGGTCGAGGAAGCGGGCCTCGGTCTGCCGGGGAACGTCGTGGAGGCGGCACTGCCGAGGTTCAATGCGCGATACGTCCCCGCCGGGGATGTCGGGGATCGCCTTCTCGAGTACTTCCAGGTACTCTACGACGCCGAGCCGCGGGCGGTGGGTGGATCCGTACCGGATCGCGGGATACTGTACCTACCTCGATAGTATCCCGGCGACCGGCGCCGCCGGTTTGCCTTCCCGGGTGTTCCTTAGTAAATTCTTCAGCAAACAGAACGAGGAGGAACCGAATGGCTTTCCAGACACCGGATCTACCCTATGCGTACAATGCGCTTGAGCCGCATATCGACGAAGCGACGATGCGGGTTCATCACGACAAACACCACGTGGGATACACGACGAAGCTCAATGCAGCTGTAGAAGGAACGGAGTACGAGAAGGAGTCGGCGGAATCGCTGATAGCGAAGCTCGACTCTCTTCCCGACTCGATCCGAACTGCAGTGCGGAACAACGGAGGCGGCCACGTCAACCACGCACTTTTCTGGACGATTCTCAGTCCGAACGGCGGGGGTACTCCCGGCGGTGAACTCGGCGATGCGATCAAATCGACCTTCGGCAGTTTCGACGCCTTCAAGGAGCAGTTCTCTGAAGCGGCGGTGGGGCGTTTCGGAAGCGGCTGGGCGTGGCTCGTCGTGGACGGCGGCAAGCTTGCGATTACGAGTACACCCAACCAGGACAACCCGCTCACAGAGGGAAAGACGCCGATCCTCGGCCTCGATGTGTGGGAGCACGCGTATTATCTGAAGTATCAGAATCGACGCCCCGAGTATATCGACGCGTTTTTCAACGTGATCAACTGGGATCAGGTGGCAAAGAACTTCGCTGACGCGAAATGATCTCATTCGTCACCGGAGGGTGACGCTCCGGCAGGCAGGTCCGACGAGTCGGACCTGCAGTTACCGGTGAATCAGGCGCACGGTACCACCGTGCGCTTTTTTTTCTTCTCCTTTTTCGCTATTCTATATATATGACAAGGACTCTCGACCTTCGTGGCATACGAGATCAGTTTCCCGCCCTCGGGGAGCCGATGCGTGGTCACGACCTGATATATTTCGATAACAGCGCCACCTCCCTGAAGCCGACTCCGGTTATTGAAGCGATCTCCCGGTACTACCGCGAGTACAGCGCCAACATCCACCGTGGGGTCTACGAGATGAGCGGTCGCGCCACCGCCGCCTACGACGAAGCCCGGGTGGCGGTGAAACGGTTCATCAACGCCGCCGACGAGGGGGGGGAGGTGATCTTTACCAGGGGGGCCACCGAGTCGATCAATATGGTGGCCACCGGATGGGGGGACCGACACCTCCGACGAGGCGACGAGATCGTGATCTCCCCGATAGAGCACCACTCCAACATCGTCCCGTGGCAGCAGCTCGCCGCCCGGACGGGAGCGTCGCTCCGGTACCTGCCGTTGACCCCCTCATCGGTGATCGTCCCGGGGTCGATTGAAGAGGTGATCGGCAAGAAGACGAAGATCGTCGCGATCACCGCGATGTCGAACGTCACCGGGTATACTCCGCCGATCAAAGAGATCATCGCTCGTGCCCATGCGGTGGGGGCAAAGGTGCTGCTTGACGGGGCCCAGTACGTGTCTCACCATCCCACCGATGTCGAACACCTCGGGTGCGATTTTCTCGTGTTCTCGGGACACAAAATGTGTGGACCCACCGGTATCGGGGCGCTCTACGGAACGTGGGACGTACTGGAGGAGATGGATCCCTTCATCTTCGGTGGCGATATGATCAGCAGGGTGACCACGGAGGGAGCGGAGTGGGCTCACATCCCGGAACGGTTCGAAGGGGGGACCCCGAACATCGCCGGAGCGATCGGTTTCGGAGCTGCCGCGACGTACCTTGCGTCGATCGGGATGGAACAGGTCGTCGACCACGAACGGCGACTCTCGGAAAAGATGCGTTCCCTTCTGCGCGGGCTGGGGGGAATCACGATCTACGGCGATTCCGACGAGGGTGCTGCCGCGGGAATCGTCTCTTTCAATATCGATGACGCGCATCCGAACGATGTCGGAACCCTTCTCGACCAGCAGGGTATCGCGGTTCGCACCGGGTTCCACTGCGCGCAGCCGCTTATGACCCATTTCGGAATCACCGGAACGGTCCGGGCGTCGTTCTACCTCTACAACACCGAGGAGGAGATCGATCGGTTTGCCGTCGCCCTCGAGCGGGCGCGTTCGATTTTGTGATACCTCCACCGCGAACGACGAAGGCGAGCCTTTCGGAACCGCGGAAGTGAGCCTCGTGAAACGGCAGAAGTGAGCCCCGTGGGTGATGCCGCGTCGAAGACCAAGGCGCGTTAAGATCGGGTTGCGTCGGGCTCCCGGGCCGGTCGAGCCCCTGGTCTGGTCGCGCGATGCGTCGCGTTGACACCGGCTTTTACTCTCCGCTAAGCTCCGAGACAACCTGATAAGGAGAAAGAAGCGATGTACAAAGTTGTCCTGTTGCGACACGGTGAAAGTGTCTGGAATAAAGAAAACCGATTTACCGGGTGGACCGACGTACCCCTCACCGAACAGGGCGAGGAAGAAGCGAAAAGCGCCGGAGAGTTGATGAAGCAGGAGGGGTTCGTCTTTGACCTCGCCTACACATCGGTACTCAAACGGGCGATCAACACCCTTCATATCGCGCTGAACGAGATGGATCTGGTCTGGATTCCCGTGGAGAAGTACTGGCGTCTGAACGAGCGCCACTACGGTGCACTCCAGGGGTTGAACAAGGCGGAAACCGCCGAGCAACACGGTGATGAGCAGGTGAAAGTGTGGCGTCGGAGCTACGACACACCGCCGCCGGAACTGGAACCCTCAGATGAGCGGTTCCCCGGCAACGATCCCCGCTACGCCGGGCTTTCGGAGAAAGAACTACCGAAAACGGAATGTCTCAAAGACACGGTGGAGCGGTTTCTCCCGCTGTGGCACGACACGATCGCTCCCACGATCAAAACGGGGAAGCGGGTGATCATCGCCGCTCACGGAAACAGCCTGCGGGCCCTCGTAAAATACCTCGACAAAATCAGCGACGAGGATATCGTGGGACTCAATATCCCGACAGGGGTGCCCCTGGTGTACGAGCTCGACGACGATCTCAAACCGATCAAGCACTACTACCTTGGCGACGAGGAAGCGATCGCGGCGAAGGCGCAAGCGGTCGCCAACCAGGGTAAGGCGAAATAACGAGAGCGCAACGATGGGTGTCGAGGTCGAGATAAAAGCGCACGTCGACGCCCCGGAGGGCGTGATCGCACGCCTCGAGGAGATCGGCTCGTTCCGACGCCGGTACATCAAGGAAGACCGTTACTTCGGTCGGTCCCGTGACCCGAAGCGTTCCCGTTTTCGACTGCGTCGTGACGGAGAACGCTGGGTCTGTACGTACAAACAGAAGACCCTCGTTGATCGGGTCGAGCAGAACCGTGAGGTGGAGTTTGACGTCTCCGACGGCGATGCCTTTACATCCCTCGCCGAGGAGCTCGGATTCTTCGTCGCGGTAGAAAAACGGAAAGAGGGTTCCGAATGGACTGTTGACGGCATCATCGTCGAGGTCAGCAACGTCTTCAGTCTGGGGCATTTTGTCGAGCTCGAGCTGATACTCCAGGACGAGAGCGACCCCGAAGAGCTGGCCGCGGCACGTCGCCGATTGTTCGCACTCCTTGAACGGATCGGGATACCTGCGAGTCGGATCGAAACACGCCCGTACACCCAGATGATCTATGAAAACCGTACTATTACCGGACAAACCGCCGGCGCTTCTCTTTGACATCGACAATACCTTGTATCACAACGACGAGTACGTTCGAAGCCAGAACGATGGTCAGATCGAACGCTACGCGAAAGTTCGGGGCATCTCCTTCGATGACGGGAAGCGTACGGTAGAGAGAGCCCGGACGGAACTGGAACGCAAGGAGGGGCGTCGCCCCTCCCTGGCGCAGACCCTTGTCTCGTTAGGGATACCGATTCGGGAGAGCATCACCTGGCGGCGGGAGCTGATCGCTCCGGAGCGGTATCTCCAGAAGGACGACGAGGTGAGGATGACCCTTCAGCGCCTGGCGCGACACTTCCGCCTCGCAGCGCTGACAAACAACCCCCGGGAGATCGGGTTACGGTCCCTTGAGGCACTCGGAATTCACGATCTCTTCGAGTCGGTGACCGGGCTCGACGATGCCGGGGAGAGTAAGCCGTCCTGGGGGCCCTTCGCTCACGCCCTCGAAGCGCTGGGTATCGAGACGACGGCGCTTCTGATGGTGGGCGATCGTTACGATGTTGACCTTGATCCCGTGGTATGTCGCGGCGGGAGCGCGATCCTCGTGGAAAGTCGCGAGGACCTCCTCAAAATTCCCCGATTGCTCGAGGAGCGGTATGCGTTATCAGACCGCCCTTGAACGGATCATCGGAGCGATCGAAAAGACCCTTTCCGGGACCTTTCCCGATGGCCGTCGGCTCTACATTGCGAATCCCCACGCCGGTACGCGACGACGACACCGTCGGACGGAGATGGTGGCGCGGGCCCTTCCGGAATTCCACGGAGCGGGAAACAATCGATTATTCCGGATCGTCTGGAGCGAATCGGTAGCGGAAACGATCCGGGCGATCGAGTCGGCTTCAACGGACGATCCCGGTGGCGTGATCGTCGTGAGCCTCGGCGGCGACGGAACGCACAACCACACACTCCGTACGGCGATGCGCTATCCCTCCGTCGCGGTTCTTCGGGTGCCCCTCGGAAGCGGGAACGACGCGAACGAGTTCGAAACCCTCCCGGAATTCCTTGCCGCGCTGAATCGTCCCTTGCGGCGACGACGAATACCCGCGGTCGAGGTGGCCCGCCTCGGAACACCGGAGGCTCCGGTGGTCGCGGCGTTCAATATCGCCTCTCTCGGGATCGATGCGTTTATCACGGCGATGCACGACCGATGGCGAGCCCTCATGCCCGGCGATACCTACCGGCTTTTCGTTGATGCCGCGGTGCTGCGATACGAACGTCTCGTCGACCTCACCGTCTCGGGTCTCACCTTCCGCGACGGTGACGGTTCCACGATAGATGCGGGAGAAGCGGTGCGGATTCTGATCGCGATGGGTGTGTCCGGAGGACGGACCTACGGCGACCATATGCGCGTTCTTCCGGGAGAGGAGAACGTGTGCGTCCTTGGAACCGCGAACCTCCGGGACAAGTTACGGATGAAGCGACTCTTCTACGAGGGGCGACATGTGGACGAACCGTTGACGCGGATGTACCGCGCTGAGGAGTTGACGATCCGGTACGATCGCTCCCTTCCGCTCCAGCTGGACGGTGAGGCGGAGTGGGTGCGTCCCGAGGAATTTCCCCTGCGATTCCGAATCCTCCATGATGCGGTTGAGGTGATCAAGCCGGAATGATCGGCCGATTGGCCCCGGTCCCTGCATGGTTCCCCGCCGGGGCGAACCGATCAGGTGAACTCGTAGATGCGGTGTTCTTCGGCAAATCCCGCGAACGCCAGATTACGTACCTCGTCGCGCTTGTCGGCGAAATTATCACCGTAGTGGATCAGCCACATCCGGGAACGCGTTGGTTCGGGCAGCTCAGCGATCTCGGCAAGAGACGCGTGAATTCCTCCCGGAAAAAACTGCGTATCGTGAAAGATCGCCTCGGCGCCCCCGGCAGGTTCCACCGTCGGCAGAAGGTCCGCATCGAACTGAGTGTCGCCGGAGACCACCACCCGTTCGTCGATCACCAGACCGATACTGTACATCGCGTCGGCCCAACTCTCCGCCTGCTCCGGATAATGGCGGGTACGAAACGTCCGGATTGAAATGTCGCCGACGGAGAAGCGGTGCATGTCGCGGTCGGTGCGGGAGATGCGGCGAGGGCGCTCCACCTCGAGGTAGTCCTCAAAGCGCAGTCCCCGACCGTTGTGGCGTTCGTTGTGCTCCGCGCCGCCCCGAAGACTCTGACTCCAGAGGATCTGCTGGTAGTGCCGGGGAATAAACACACGCGGGCGGGTGTGAGCAACGTAGCGATGGGTCAGGATGAACTCTTCGAGACCACCGATGTGGTCTGCGTGAGAGTGGGTGATCACCACGTTCCTGATGTCGAGGAGGGAAAGCCCCGCCTGTCGAAGGGAACGACTGCAGGACGTTCCGCAGTCGACGAGGAGATGATCGGCACCTTTGACGATCAGGAGATTCGTCTGGTAGTGAATCTTTGAAAAAGCGCTTCCACATCCCAGGAAGTACACCCAGAGTTGCCCATCGTTCTCGAGGGAGAACGGTGCGTCCACGATCTTCATGATTTCGATAAAGCTATCCCGGCATGCCGGAATTTACAAGTAAAATGGGCGGGATCGACGGATTCGGTAGATACCATCGAAAAAAATGACGATTCTATGGGTGATGCGGAGTACCGTACGTAGTGTCCTGACTATTGCGATCGTATTCACCGTGGTCATCCCCGTGGCCTCCCGGGACTTCATGGAGCGACCGGAGGGGATCGTTCCCGGCGATACTCCTGACGGGTTCACCGTATTACCCTCGATCTACACCGAGGTCGCGTACCACCACCATACATTTCTGTCCGGTCGAAACGATTCGTTTCAGATCAGAAACACCGCACACGCCGGGCTGGTGGACCTCGGTACGACGCGGATCGGATTGTATTACGGCACCTACCTCCTCTCCGGCCCGGTTGATGATCCGGACGCCCAGGGGTCCGATCTTGCCCCCTGGCTGATGAACGCGGTGCAGTTTGAATACGGTCTCACCGCCCGGTGGAGTATTGCGTCGCTGGACGTTGTTGCCGATTACGGACGGCGCAGCTACCACCGTTTACGGGAAGGGTTCAGTGATCCATCTTCGGATATTGTACGCGCCGGGTTCGCCGACCGCGCCGTTCCCATGGGAAGAGAAGGGACCATCGATTGGGCGATACGATTGCGATGGTCCCGTCTGTTCGAGTTCTGGGGAACCGGGATTGCTCAACCGCGGGTGACCTGGGCGGTACAGCCCGCGATCGAGTACCGACGGTCCCTCGCATATTCCGGACAGGTCGGTCTCGACCTCTTTCTCGCAGCGATGGGGGACCTCTTCGTTGTTGCCGGGGCTCCCGATGCGGACCTCGCCGCCGAAGCAGGATTCTCGATAACCCCCGGCACCCCGGGGCGCCGGATCGATCTCTTTCTCGACGCCTACCGGAGTCCGGATACGGAAGAGTTGATCGACAGAGAATACAGCCTGACTGTACTCGGTCTTGCGTTCAGGGTCATTTTCGATCTGTAACCCCCGGACGGATCGA
>JBKHFT010000007.1:0-44333 GCA_046540055.1 Alkalispirochaeta sp. | reverse complement strand
GGGGGACAGAGGTAGCCACAACGTTCCCGTCCACCACGGGGGACCACGGGGACGGAGGCGCGTATGCAGAAAAAACCGAGACTCATCAAGCGTTATGAATCCTACACATGTATATATTGGTATGAGACACCCACGAATACTAATCCCGGGAGCGGAGTATCATGTCGTCGCCAGAGCGAACCGGGGCGAATTCATCTTCGATACGGACCAACTAAAGACGCTGTTTCTGTCCGTCGTAGAACGGGCGAAAAAGAAGTACTCATTCACGATCCGAAATTTCTGCATCATGAGCAATCACATCCACTTCATTATTCGTCCTGGCGAAGGAGAGAATCTCTCCCGAATCATGCAGTGGATCCTCAGCGTCTTTGCGACACTGTTCAACAAGAGATTCGGATACCGTGGCCATGTCTGGTACGACCGGTTTAAGAGTATCGTAATCGGGACTTTGCGGCAATTTATCGCAACCTTTAACTACGTAAAGGCAAATCCGGTCACGGCGGGAATAGCCTCGGAACCCTACGCCTATCGCTTCTGCGGTGTTCGACGCATCCGGGACGGAGACCTTGCCGTCGTCGATCCGCCGGACGATCTGGTACGACTTCTCTTCCCAGATGTCCGGACTCTTTCGATCACACGTGAAAGTCCGATTCAGTCGTAAAGGACCTCGAGGACGGAAACGACGAGCCCGTGATCCTCCTCCTGAGGTAATCCCGATACGGTAACGGTACCGATCACTCCTCCGTCCCGGAGGCGAATTGGAAACGACCCGCCGTGAGGGCTGAACGCGTGAGGGTCGACATAGTACCGCTGGTCGATCGTTTTCCCGGCCGCCTCAAGTTCTCGACCTACGCGGAAGGAGCTCTTGTGAAACCACATCACCACCGCACGTTTCCGTTCGATCCATCGATCATTGTCGGGGGAAGTGCCGGGTAGCGCGACGTGAAACAGCGTCTGCCCGAAGGCATACACATCGATCGCAACGGCAAGATCCTGTGCCCGGGCAGCCTCGTACAGGGCAAACCCGATATCTATCCCCCGATGGGGAGGAAACGATGAAAAGCGGATGCGCTGTTCCTGTTCGGCCAACTCGTCAATCAAATCGTGCAGGTCCGTCATTCCTTCATCGTATCACATGACGGTGAGGGTCGCGTGCAGGTGGGCTTCATCCGTATCCGCGACCGGAACAGCGCCGGCAAGACAGGCTGAACCTCGAGAGTGGTGCGCTTACCTATGCGAACAACCCGGCCAGCAGCAGGGACGTCGTTTTCCTTCCAGAAGTTCGGAGCACACCCTGCCTACATGATTCGCCCGCGTCGCCTCTCTCTTCACGGATATCGTCCAGCAGATCCACTCATTCCGCGCCAACGGCGTAAGTCCGTTCCAACGCTCGAGGACCACCGAGTCGGAGGCCAACGCGGTGCGGAGGTCATCCGGTAGTTCGTGAACCACGCCACCGCGGATCTCCGACACCGACCCGGGTGTTCCATATCGCCTCCGTCCCTCACGGTAGTCTCCCATTTTGCCTCCGTCCCTCACAATACCGCGCCGACCCGCATCATTCCTCCTCCGTCCCCATCGATTTGACGGCTCACTAAAATCAGGTACCGCTTGACCAGCCCGGAAAGTGCGCAGACTGACCGACTGAATAAATGAAAACATTGACCGAGTGGAGGACCGCCGCTCAGACGCGGCTCGACGTCCGTCAGCATGTTCTCGATCGCTTTTCACGCCTCGGTTCAGGGTAAATCGTTCTCCCGTACTTGCGCTCCCGCCACGCCCTTCGTACCCTCTCGGTACCATGTCAGTATACACCCGACAACGCAACTACGACCTCCCGGGCAGGATGAGTACGATCGTCATAGACGACCACATCAGAGAGACCGTTTCCGCCAGCAATATCAAAGAGGGTTACGTAATGGTCTTTGTCGCCGGGTGCGTCGCGGCTCTTGCGATCACCGAGGCTGAGCCGGGAATCATGAACTACGACCTCGATCATCTCTTCGAGGAAGCGATCGGCGCATCTTACGGATCGACCTTTCGGGACGGTACCCCGTACCGCCACCACGAGACGTGGCACGACGACAACGGCGCAAGCCATATGCGGGCTCTCCTTCTGCACCACTCCTTCTCAATCCCGGTCCTGGACGGCAGCGTCCTCCTTGGTCCGTGGCAGAACGTTGTCCTTGTAGAATGCGACACCGGTCCCCGTACCCGTGCGGTGTGGTTCCAGGTTCAAGGAGAATAGCCGAGCAATCCCCGATCACTGAAACCACCTCCGTCCCCGCGCCAGCGGCCCGAACCGTGTCAACCTCGATGGTCGGTGCTTCCCCGTCTCCGGTGCTCCGTCCCCCGGTGCCCGCAAACCTCGACATGTGGTATAACCGCACCATGCAACCGAAGCCTGTCCCGAACCCGATCCGAACCACTTCAGCCAACGCATTCGCCCACGCCACGATGACCGATCGTCTTCCTGCAAATATCCGCAACGTTATCCGGGTCAACGACTTCCCTTCTTCGATCTCGACGGCGTTAGAAGAACTGGCCCGACACATCGCCGGGAACGAGGAGATTCCGCCGCCGCCCTTTCCCGCGTGGGATCACGATACATGGAACGCCGAATGGAAACCCCACCGGAATGCCCGCTGGCACGACATGGAGTGGTTCTTTGGTGAAACCTACGGATTTCGTCTCCTGCTAGAGCGTACCCGGTACTTTGAGACCAGCATCGACCCTTTTCTGCCGCTGAAACAACGAGAGATCGATTCAGGATCGGCATTTCTCCCGATTCAACGGTTCTTCGCCCCGGGAAGCCCCGCTGCGACGCTTCTCGAAACCTCCGTCCCCGCGCCGGCGGCCGGGTCCGCGTCGACAGAGAGGGTCGGTGCTTCTGTCGGCCGATCAGATGCCTCCGTCCCTCTCGGGTTTCTCCGGTCTACCGTCTCCGACGCCCTCCCCCTCATCGAAGAAGCTCTCCACCTCTCCATGTGGGGTAACAAAGCAGACATCTCCTTCGTCTCCGGCGGCGAACTCGACCACTCATCCGGGGATCGGGAGCTCTTGATCCTCGACCACAGCGGGGACGGAGCACGGCGGATACTAAACCACGCGGCGCCGGATCGTCCGGTGCATATCATCATGGACAACTCCGGCGCAGAGCTCGCAGGAGACCTCGTTCTCGCGATGGTGGTCGTCGCCATCACCGGGGCGCGCGTCATCCTCCACCCGAAGCTCTACCCTACGTACGTGAGTGATACCACCGCGCAGGATATCCACCGCTTTCTCCGTGTCGCAGCAAACCACCAAGACGCAACGGTACGATGCTTCGCCGGCGCGATGGAGCCCCTCCTCGAGAGCCTCTCGATCACGATTGCCCCCGACGACTACTGGTGCACCGCACGATTCATGACCGACATGCCACCACGGATCACACGCCTTCTCTCCGACGCATCGGTCATCATCGTCAAAGGCGACTTCAACTACCGCCGGGTCATGCGCGACACGGTCTGGCCCGCCGGGATCGATCCACGTGCAGCATCGGGCATTCCCCTCCCCGTTCCGTTCCTGCTCCTCCGGACCCTCAAAAGCGACTGCCTCGTCGGCGTCCCTCAAAAGCGACTGCCTCGTCGGCGTCCCCAAGTCGACCGCATCGGTCCTCGACACAGACGAACCGGGATGGCGCACAGCCGGTCGCCGGGGTGTGATCCAGCTCGTGTCATAAGCCTGCTCTCGGCACTCGGATTCCGGATATCAATTGAACTCACGTTCTGCGAAGCCGCTGCCGGCACCCCAACGCACAACACCTGTTCCCGGGCAACTCCTTCAGCGCTCGCCCAGGGCGCGAGCAAGTTCCCGATTGTAGTCGGGAATATCCTCCACCACGCGCCCCCAGACAGTGTTCCCGTCCCGAAGGGCCGGGACATCTGACCACGTTGCCCCGGCGTTGACCATATCGTCCCGGATTCCGCCCGAGCCGGTGACGGACATCCCCTTCACGATCCCCGCCGACGCGGCGACCCACCCGGCGTGACAGATAAACCCCAGTATCAACCCCCCGGCGTGCGCGTCACGGACAAGCCGCAGCACCCCCTGATCTCGCCGGAGTTTGTCCGGAGCCCATCCTCCGGGAACGAGGACCGCGTCGAATTCCTCGGCGGTCACTTCGGACGCAGCTTTCTCAGCAGTCGCCGTGAGTCCTCCATGCTTGCTCGTGTACGTCTCCCCCGCGACGGTACCCAGAATCCTAATCCGACCGCCGAGTTCCTTCATCCGCATGTACACCGCCCAGTGTTCGAGATCTTCGAACCCTGGGCCGACAAGCATCGCTATTCGTGGATCATTCATCCCTGTACCTCCTCATCCAGTCTATTTAAGTGCAGAAACTGCCCCGACGGCAGATCGTTCCGGTCGATGAGCGCCACAATCTGGCGTGCCGTCTCATCCGCAGATTTCAACGTACCCTCGTCGCGCCAGCGCTGGTACATATCCCGCTCCGGCAGCGTGTCGACGTCGTGGGATCGCAGAGTGGCCTGCATCCCCGTCTCTACCACCCCCGGCGAAATCGCCACCAACGTAACCGGGGCGTACCCGCGCCGCTCCACCAGGTACCGGACCTCTTCCGCCGCGGACCGGGTGAAGGCGTTAATCGCCGCCTTTGATGCGGAGTACGTAGCGAGTCCCGGCATCACCCGCGTTGCAGCGCCGGAAGAGATATTGATCACCAGTCGCTGCACCCCCGCAGGCAGCGCCGAAACCGGCCCGAAGCCGGCAACGAAACGATCGGTCAGCGCGATCGGTGCGTTCACATTCACCGCCAGCACCGACGGCAACGCGGCAAGATCCACCTCGCCCGAACCGGACAGACCGATCGGCTCGAGGGTCGCGGCGTTGTTGACCAGCGTCACCGATGTTGCGACACCGGTATCAATATGCTCCTTGATCCGGGCAAAAACCGACTCGTAGCCCTCCGTCCCCATCGCAGGATCCGAAAGATCCGCCGTCACCGCGAAGAACCGTCCCGATGCACGTGCTCCGTCCCCCTTCGTACCGGTTGGCGATGCACGTGCTCCGTCCCCCTTCGTACCGGTTGGAGCTGTCCGGGAGACTGCGATCACTGTGTATCCTTCGTCGAGAGCGCATCCGACAATTGCGGCACCAAGCCCTCTCGATGTGCCCGTTACAATTATGTACTTCATGGTGTTTATTCCTTTCCCGTTGTACCGGTGGACGCTCACGGAGAGGTATCCATCCAGGCGATCCGGCCGTTTTCAAGTTGTACGACGCTATTGCCCGATAGTTCACCGACCACCTGGTACGTGCCGGCGTCACTGACTTCGCCGATCGCGTCGTCGGTGAAGATGTCCCGGAGGACGACCGACGATCCGGTAGAACGTGCGTCCCTCGTGGCCGATCCGATATCCAGAGCATCGACCGGGATAAAAAGATGATTCCCCGTCACGGTGCGTATCCGGGCACGATCGCCGGATACCCCGATCACCTGAACCGCGACCCCGGCGGGGGCGGCAACAGATCGTATCTCCCGGGGTGGCGGAAATCCGTCGTCGCCGGGTAGCTCCGCCCCGGTGAACGTGTCTCCGGCGCCCTGCAGAAAAGGATTTCTGTTCGGGACTACCGCGGTTGCAACGGTCGGTACCGGTGTCGCCGGGGTCGCCGTCGTCGCATTCCGAAGCACCATCCATTGCCCCGGGAGAGTATCGTTCTCCGGTGGCGTCGGTTCGGTGACCGCCGGGGACACAAAGTATCCCCAGGGATCAACAGGATTCCGCCACCCACCCTGGTAGACTCCGATATGAAGGTGTGGCGGTGTCGTGATCGCGTTTCCGGTGTTTCCCATCGTCCCGATGATATCTCCAGCGGAAACGCTCCGTCCCTCCACGGTACGGTGCTCGTCCAGATGGGCGTAGTAGAGCAGAATATCCCGTTCTTCATCTCTGAGGACAACCACGTTCCCTCCGAGGTCACGTTGCCCCACCCGGATCACCCGGGAATCGCTGACCGCAACCACGGGAGTACCCCGAGGTGCGAAGATATCTACACCGTGGTGAATTCTCGCGCCTCCGTCCCTGCTGTCGCCGAAAAAACTCCAGATATCACCGGGACCCGCACCTTCCACGGGGAATGCAAGTGGCGCGTTTTCAACGATCGCAATATCAAAGCGCCCGCCTCGGAGAAGCTCAGGCTGCAAGCGGAGGAGGTAGTACTCATTGGACCGCGCTTCAAAAACGATCTGTCCGGTGTCGGTATCCCGGGTCGCCACGTGTACCAATTCGTCGATCCGCGCCGGATCACCGTTGGGCGCACGGAACAGATCGGCGAAGTACCGGTCATGTTCCGAGTCGATCGTAATCTCGATCCTCCGTCCCCGGGATACGGGGAACAGATACGTGACTGCGTCGGGATTCGCGGGATCGAAGTAGACGATCTCCCTGAGGGGTGTTCCCGTTGAGACCGGGTCACGGACCCGCTCATCTCCCACCTCGATCCAGGCGGAGCCCATCGCGGTCTCCTCGAGGTCGAGGGCGGTGAGGGCGGAGCGATACGAGTCGTAGGACTCCGTCGGCTCGAACGGCTCTTCCACCACCTCCCGGGCACACCCGGAAATCGCAAGCACAATTGTGATAAGAATGATTCCCGGCGCGGCCACCGGCACACGCCGAAGATTGGTTGTTCGGATATCGGTCATCGTCGCAAAGGTACTACCGTCGGCGGTAACGGGCAAAACGGCAGCACATGGAAGAACGCTGATACTCTACAGAAACCGTCTGATCTGTGCGACGATATCCTCCGGCCACGGAGCGATGAGAGCATCGAACACCTCACGCTTCCCCGCATACAGTGCCCGCGACGCTTCCTCGAAACCGGGCTTGTCCCCGGCAACCGCCCACATGAATGTGTGCGCCGCCTCAACCCGCTCCCGGGCGCGCTCTTCGGGAGTCATGTTTTTCATTGCCTGCTCAACGAGGAGCCGGAGAGTCACGGACGCTTTCTTCGGCTGCCGCTCCAGCCATTCCCAGTGCCGCGGCAGGAGGCACACTTCGCCACAATGGATTCCGATCCGTGGCCGCCCCGGACCTTTCTTCGGTTTCTCCGGGAGCGCCCGGGCGAGCACCTCGTCGAGAGTACCCGTCAGATCGAAATCGACCTGACGCCCCGTATCGGCACGAAATACGAGGAAACTCGGTGTGTCGTTCCCATTATTCCGGTTCACAAAACTGTGAAGATCGGTCAGGACGGTCTCGAGTTCCCCTGAAGCAATACGCTTGTCCCCCGCGAAGGCAAAATACGTGTGTTCATCCATCTTTATTATATTATCCGGGTTTTATTCAATTGTCAATTTGTTCCCGGTTTTATCTCCTAATGATTTCGCTCCTTCCCGGTCGTCGCAGACATCAAGAACCCCTTCCACCGGATGAGGCGTGAACGATGCGCCTTCATACACTCCATGTGCCCTCTTCGTTCTATCTTTACACCTCGCACCACATTGTACCTTCTCAGATAAAGAACGTCCGAACGCAGTTCTCCGTCGGCAGGTCCGACACCCCGGTCCTCGATTCGTTCATCCCTGTTGCTGTAGTGATCGCTGCGTATCTCGGAGCGCCGGCTCCCTTACACGCACTCATTCTCGAGCAGATCGGCTTCGAGATCGACACCATCCCGACGGTTCGTTCCGCGGAGATGGAGCGGTTCACCGCGGAGCGGCGCCTCGAACGCGCCGCCGTTCGGGCCGTCGCGTACGGCGGGTTGTATACACGATACCTCACTGCATCGCTCGCTCAGCAGGAGCTGGTAGCTCTGGAACGGGATTACGCCACCGCCGTGGAAACCGCTCGGACGACGCGGGAACGAATCCTGAATGACGCGCCGGGGCTCGAGTCAGAGGTGGTAGCGGATACCAATTCCGCCGTCGATATCGAACGAGGTACCCGGGATCACCCGCATCCCCGGCGCGATCTCGGCGAAGAGCTCCAGCTCAGGCAGTACGTACCATTGCAGCCCGAGGGGTACCCGCCCGCCGGCGATCACATCGTCGGTAAGAAGCACCTTCCCCCCGACCCCGACGTACCAGTCCACAGGGTCGGCAAGTCGCCTCCTCAGCAGCCACACATCGGCGTGAAGATGCAACCGGTTCTCAATATTCCACGCCGCCGCCAGCGCCACTCGATTATCGATCAACACACTTACGCCGGTGGGGGATCCCAGAATCACCCCGGCCCCCACGTCTGCCGCAACGGGCAGTACGACAAACAAACACAACAGCAAGACGAGAAGAATGTTCCGTTTCATGATTCGAATATACTCATCTTACGACGCGACCGCAGCTCCCGACGGAGATCTCGATCAATTTATCCCAGGTTTCCCCCCATGATGCGGCGTCTCGAGAGACGAAGGCGATGCGGTTCGGCTTCGCTGGCGGTGATCTCTTATCAGAGTCCGACAATCGATTCGCGGCCGCCGACGTTGAGCCGGCAAACTTCCCGGTGTATGCTTGCACTATGAAAAAAGTACAGTCCGCAGCAGCAACGCCGGTACCGTCGTCCCCGGGAAGCGGCAGAATCGACAGCCTCGATCTCATCCGGGGGGTGGCCATTCTCTGCATCCTCTTTATGAACATCATGAGCATGACCGCACCGCCGATCGCGTATTTCGTACCGGAGTGGTCCACCGCAGCAGGTGTCGGGGACCGACTCGTCTACATCATCCAGTCACTGTTTGTCGAAAGCCGCTTTATGTCCCTCTTCAGTCTTCTCTTCGGGGTCGGACTTGCGATCCAGACCGACGGGATGGTCGCCCGCGAGGTCGCGCCACGACCCTGGATACGGCGCCGCCTCGCCTGGCTTCTTCTCTTCGGTCTTGTTCACGGCTTACTCGTCTGGGCGGGTGACATCCTGACCCTCTACGCGATTACCGGCCTCTTTGCATGGCGTGGCGCACGCTGGTCGGTGAAACGCCTCGTTGTTGTCGGGACGGTGTTTCTCCTCCTCGGTCAACTGGCGCTTCTGTCGGCATTCGCCGGGTCGGTGATGACCGGGGAGAACCTCATGGAGATCCCCTCTCTTCCGTACACGGTACAGGCAGTAAGGGAACTACGGACGCAATGGACCGGCTTCGTTTCCCGCATCCCCGCGAACGCGGGAGAGTATCTCGAGTTTCTCCTGGCGATCCCCCTCACCCTCTTCTGGCATACCGGAGGTGTGATGCTTCTTGGGATCGCTCTCTACCGACGAGGTTTCTTCACCGACACCACCTCCTGGAAGTGGACCGTGCCTGCAGGAACGGTCGGGCTTCTCGGTGCGACGGCGGTACTGCTTCTGCGTTATCGGGTTGGTGTTGCGACCAGCGCGTCTTACGCGACGATGAGTATGATGATGATCCCCGGGCTTCTGATGGCCCTGGCCTATGCGTCGTTCCTCGTTCGCATCGCATCGAAGGAAACCGCGATCATCCGGATTCTCCGGGATGCGGGGAAGACCGCGTTCACCCTGTACATCGCCCAGAGTATCGTCATCGTCGGTATCTTCACCGTGATCGCACCGGAACTGTGGGGACGCCTGGGTCGCCCGATCCTCTGGCTGATCGTAATCGTATTCTCCTGCGCCCAGGCGCTCTGGGCGCACCACCACCAGAAGACCCGCGGCCGGGGCCCCCTGGAACGATTGTGGCGGTACCTGGCGTACCGGAGACGCCCCGACGAAGTGATCAGGAAATGAGCCATGCCAGAAACCGTGGGGTAGCGCGTTTTCTCGTACCGTGTTCCCAGGTTCTGGATTCTGTCGGTTCGCCTACTGTCGTCGTTGGACTAGGCTCAGGGCACATCATTCCGGGAAGTATTCCCGTATCCGACGCCGAAAAACCGATGCCGACCTAAGCCAATGCTACCCGTACGCGAACAAACGAATCCATGGTTGCAAGCACGGAGAAATCCCCTTCTAACGTGCCCACCCGGTTTACCTCCGACGCAGCCCTGGGCTCGACCCCGACGCTCGCAGGGGTAGGTCCGAAAAAGATGCATAACGCCGACCCGGGGGGCCAGTATGCCAGCTCCCCGACAGACACCACTTCCGTAGCGTGCGGCTCCAGATCGAAGGTACGCCCGATATCCCCATAGTACTCGTCACCCCAACGCCCCATCGGAATATCCAGAGGGAGCATACCGGCGATCGCCTCGGCGGTTATCGAATCGTTCAGTGCCCCCGGGAATTCCGTGCCGTCTATCGTCAGTATGATACGTCGGGCCATCCTGTCACCTCACCAAACACGGCTCACCTCACCATACACGGTCTTTTACTGTCGAACTCCCAACCGGGAAGGAGGTACTGCATACCGATTGCGTCGTTCCGCGCCCCAAAAGGAAGTTTTTTATAGACCTCATGAGCGGTCATTACGGCATCCATGTTGATATCAATTCCAAGCCCGGGAGCGGCCGATACGTGGATGACTCCATCCCTGATCTCGTGGGGGTTATTGGTCAGATACTGCCCGTCCTGCCATATCCAGTGGGTATCCATGGCTGTAATATCACCAGGAGCCGCCGCCGCACAGTGCGCAAAAATGGCAAGAGAGATATCGAAATGGTTATTGGAATGAGAACCCCAGGTAAGGCCCCAATCGTTGAGAACCTGGGCGACCCGAACGGACCCACTCATCGTCCAGAAATGGGGGTCCGCCAGGACGATATCAATGGATTTCTGCCCCACCGAATGGTAGAACTGTCGCCAGTCGGTGGCTATCATGTTTGTCGCTGTGGGAATACCCGTCTTCATCTTGAATTCGGCCATCGTCTCCCGGCCGGAGTATCCCGCTTCCGTTCCACACGGATCTTCCGCATAGGTGAGGCGGCTTCCTCTGCACAGAGCGACGGCTTCTTCGAGTTTCCAAGCGCCGTTCGGGTCGATATTGATTCTGGCATCGGGAAAACGAGCCGCCAGAGACTCTATCGCTTCCATCTCTTTGTCCCCCGACAGGACACCGCCCTTCAGCTTGAAGTCCTTGAACCCGTAGTACTCCTTGAGGGACTGTGCCTGTTCGACGATTGCCTGGCTGTCCATTGCCGTGTTTCGACGGATCCGGAACCACGGGTTTTCGCTGTCGCTCTCGTCGATGTAGGGAAGGTCTGTCTTTTTCCTGTCTCCCTGGTAGAACAGGTACCCGAGGACCACCACGTCCTCTCGTTGTCTTCCGTCACCAAGAATTTCACATACGGGCATATTGAGAAACTTTCCCCAAAGGTCGAGGAGGGCGCTCTCTATGGCCGTTTCGGAGTGTACGACGTCTTTCAGATTCGCCAGAGAAAGATTCTGAAGCCCCTCGCTGTTTCGGGCGCGTGCATTATGGCGTTCCGTCAGTGTCTTCAGAATCGACCGATACTCGCTGATCTGGCGACCAACCACAAACGACACAGATTCCTCGAGGGCTTGCGTGATCGCTTCGCCTCCGTGAACCTCACCAAGCCCGATATTTCCCGAAGAATCGGTCAGGATTACGATATTACGGGTGAAGAAGGGACCATGAGCGCCACTCAAGGAGAGAAGCATGCTGTCATACCCGGCTACGGGGACGACACGCATCTCAGTGACGATGGGAAACCGTTCCTGTATGCTCATCATTGCACCCCTTGTACCCGACGGGATGCCCGGTACTGCTTCAGGATCGTGGTAGCGAAGGAGACAACCGTCAGGAGGAGGAACATCGCACTAATCGGGCGTGTGAAGACTTCCCAGAAATTTCCGTTCGAATAATCCAGACCTCGACGTAAATTCGTTTCCAGGGCGCCTTCCAGTATGAAACCGAGGATAAAAGGCGGTACGGGAATCTTGAATCGCGACATCAAAAGGCCGATGACCCCAAACAGGAGAAGTCCCCACATATCAAAGACGCGATTACCCAGGGCATATGCACCGATGGAACAGAGAACGACGATAAGAGGAACCAGGATATGGGTTGGAACTTTCAGGACCTGAACGATCGCCCGCATCCCGCCCCACATCAGGACCGCCATAACAACCGTACCAAGGGCCATGGATGCGAAGATATTGTACACCAGCGCTCCATTCTGCTGGAACAGGAGTGGCCCGGGAGTCATACCGTGCAGCATAAAACCACCCAGGAGGATCGCCGTTGCTCCGTCCCCGGGTATACCAAGGGTAAGAAGTGGAATCATCGCGCCACCGATGGAAGCGTTGTTGCTTGACTCCGACGCAATGATGCCGTCTGGTATTCCGGTTCCGAACTTTTCGGGATGTTTGCTGGAGTTTTTCGCGACAGAGTAAGCAATGATATTACTTGTCGAACCTCCGATACCGGGGAGGATGCCGATGCCCAGCCCGAGAAGGGAACTACGAAACAGGTTGATCCAGTTTCCCTGAAGGTCATGGAGAGAGAAACCCAATCCCTTCATTTTGTAGGGGCGGACTTTGACGGGCGCCTGTTTTGCCGAAGCGGTGGACAACACCTCACTGATCGCGTATAGCCCCACAAGCACTACGAGAAGGTGAAATCCGCTGGTTAGCTGCAGACTCCCGAATGTATATCTCCGGGCGCTATCGATAGGAGATAGGCCGATGGTCGCAAACATCATACCAAAGAGTGCACTCAACAACCCCTTCACGACTGATTTCCCGGTGAGCGCCGAAATGAGAGTAAGGGCAAAGAACGTGACCGAGAAGTACTCCCACGGCCCGAACCTGAGCGTCAGGATAGCAAGGGTCGGCGACGCCACTGTCATCACAGTAACACCAACCAGTGTCCCTACCAATGAAGCAAAAACGGCAAGGCCCAGCGCTTTTCCGGCGTGGCCGCTTTTGGCCATGGGGGAGCCGTCAAAGGTTGTCGCGATTGACGCCGGCGTTCCGGGGATATTGAGAAGAATGGCGGAAATCAACCCGCCCGAGGTCCCTCCAATATAGATCGCCGTCAGCATCGACAAACCGACATTGCTCGCCATCACATAGGTAATGGGAAGAAACATCGACAATCCTGCAACGACGGTCAGTCCCGGAAGTGCACCAAAAACGATACCGACAAGAACGCCGAAAACGATCATGCCTATACTCATCGGGTCGGTATATACCGCCGCGAAACCTGTCAATAGCATTTCAATCATAGGACTACTCTGCCTAACCTAAAATCCCTCTGGGGAGGAACAGTGAAAGATATTCCGTGAACACGAAATAGATAAGGACCGCTGCACCAATCGAATATAATACTATAAATATTTTCCATTTTTTCCGTTCTTCCCGGTTCACTAACAGGAAGGATTCTGCCATCAGAAAAAACGTACTCGCGAGAATGAACCCGATCCTGCGAAATGACGCAACGTATATGACAAGAAACAGCATCGAAAGGACAAGTTTCACCGGTACGACATTTTCGATTCGGGACATGACCGTGCCCTCCGGTTTATCCATACACGCAACTTCATCGGGATCACATAACTCGTCGTCTGCTGAAGGAGTCTTTTCCGGGTCATAAGATGCGTCCCGTTTGGCTTTTCGCTCCCTGACCGTGAGCCCGACAATGTGGATCACAGACAGAATGAACGTCAGAAACCCGATCAACAATGGAACAGACCGAGAGTCCAGCCCCTGGTCATCAAAGGGAGTGAACGTCGAAATGGTTGTTGTTCCAATCATATAAGCGATAGACAAAACCAGGAAAAATAAACCCAGACCCAGTTCTTTTTTTGCATCGCTGCTCATATCCGTCTATTCTCCTTAACAGTAAAACACTAGGACGAAAGCCGGCCCGGCAATGTGGACCGGCAATTCGTTGTACAGTCCCGTCAGTTTCCCTGCAGAACGTCGCTGATAGCCATCAACTCTTCACGCTGAGCATACCAGTGCTCCCGGGAGTCCTCAACGCTCATCCACGTGGGGGGTTGAAAAGCCGCTTCCATTTCCGCCCGGTACTCGTCGTTGTTGTTGACCACCTCACCTACGGCGTTGGAAAACTTCTCCACGATCCGCATGTCCGTTCCCTTGGGGAAGATCATGGTGTTCATGTAGTCGTATCCAGCCTCGACGCCGGACTCACGAAGAGTCTTCACATCCGGAATGAGCTCGGAACGTTCGTCGCTGGCACTGGCAATGATCTTCAGATCACCTTCGTCCACGTAATCCTTGATCTGGCTGTAGTTGAGCGGGACAATGTCGGCGTGTCCGCCCAGGACCAGTTGCAGTCGTTCACCGGATCCGCCGGAAGAGACGATGTTCAGCTCCGCCCCGGCGTTTTCCAGACCGATGGCAAGCCACATGGTCGATGCACCGGTATTTGCCGTAAGCCTGACTTCATCAGGATTCTCCTGTGAATACTCAATGAGCTCTTCAGTGGTATCAAAAGGGGCGTCGGAACGGGCTACAAGCACCTCTGGGGAAGCCTTGGAAAAGACCGATCCAACCTCAAAATCCTGAATACCATAGTCTGCCATACCCGCTGCTTCCGCAATACTGAGGGAAAGCTGGTGAACCAGTATGGTATAGCCGTCCGGTTCCGCATCTTTTACCTGAGCGGCACCAATCGTTCCACCGCTGCCGGGTACGTTGGTGACCACAACCGGTTGATCGAGAATCTCCGGAAGGTACTTCGCGATGGCCCGGGCGTTGAAGTCCGAGTTTCCACCGGCGGCATAGGGTACGATCAGATTGATCGGCTGGGTGGGCCAGTCCAATTCACCGTCCGCTCCACCTGAAGACGCCGCTTCCTGCTGACCACCCGCACCTGCGAATGAAAGCACAAATACAAGACCCGTAAGAAATAATACTAATTTCTTCATTTCTGTCCTCCTAGTAATTTCTCCGCCACAACGTGGCAGTTCTTTGTCATCTCACCATGCACGGACGTTTGTTATCGAAGGTCCAGCCTGGTATCAGGTACTGCATCCCGACGGAATCGTCCCGTCCGCCAAGATTTTTTGCGTTGTACAGCTCGTTTGCTTTCCGTAACTGATCCATATCAAGATCCACACCCAATCCGGGACGATCCGGAACCCGGATCTGTCCGTTCTCGATCTTCAACGGCTCCTTCGTAAGGCGGTCCGTACCTTCCTGCCAGATCCAGTGGGTGTCTATGGCCGTCACCTTTCCGGGAACGGCCGCCGCCACGTGGGTAAACATCGCCAACGAGACGTCGAAATGGTTGTTGGAGTGGGAACCCCAGGTCAGCCCGAAAGCATCACACATCTGTCCAACCCTGACTGAACCTGCCATTGTCCAGAAATGCGGATCCGCCAACGGAATATCGACACTCTGTAACGCGATGGAGTGCTGCATCTGCCGCCAGTCCGTGGCGACCATATTGGTAGCCGTGGGAAGCCCGGTCGCCTTGCGAAACTCCGATAGGATCTCCCGACCGGAAAATCCGTTCTCGGCGCCACAGGGGTCTTCACAATAGGCGAGAATTCCGTGCATGTCCGAACACAGTCTGATCGCTTCCTCAAGAGACCATCCGCCGTTGGGATCGACGGTAATCCGCGCCTCCGGAAAGCGCTCCTTCAATGCACGAACCGCCTGTATCTCCTCCGGTCCGGCTAACACACCGCCTTTCAGTTTGAAGTCCTGAAAGCCGTAGAGGTCCCGGGCCGCCTCGGCGAGCCGGACGATCCCGTCCGGCGTGAGAGCTTCCTCCCGCCGAACCCGATACCAGGGCACATCGGATTCCGATTCCCGGAGGTACGGCAGATCGGTTTTATCCGGATCGGCGACGTAAAAGAGGTACCCCAGAACGTCAACGATGGTCCGTTGCATTCCCTCGCCCAGAAGGGCCGCTACCGGCACGTCGAAGTGTTTTCCCAGGAGATCAAGAAAACAGGACTCGATAGCCGTCACCGCGTGGATCGTCGTGCGAAGATCGAACGTCTGCAGCCCCCGACCTCCGGAGTCGCGCTTTGCGAAGGTTGTCTGTACCGCCTGAAGTACGTTCCTGTACCCTCCGATCGATGACCCGACGACCAATGGAATCGCATCCTCCAGGGTCTTGCGGATCTTCTCGCCCCCGGGGACCTCCCCGATCCCTGTGTTTCCCTTGTCATCGGTCAGAACGACGATATTTCGTGTGAAGTATGGGCCATGAGCTCCGCTCAGATTGAGAAGCATACTGTCGTGGCCTGCAACAGGTAGTACCTGCATTTCCCGTATCGTCGGTATTGTTCCCATAACTATTGCCTGGTGACCTCAGCGTTCGCGATCTTTTCGTAGAACTTCACGATACTGGCGTGGTCTTCCACACCGGATCCGTCCTGCTTGATCGCCTGCATGATCTCCATTACCTGCGCAGACAACGGAAGAGGAGCGCCGACGTTTCTCGAAGTGTCCAGAACGTTCGCCAGATCTTTGATATGCAGGTCGATACGGAACCCGGGCTTGAAGTTTCGGTCCATCATCATCGGTGCTTTCGCGTCCATCACGGTACTCCCTGCAAGGCCGCCACGAATCGCCTGGTATACCAGGTCCGGACTGAAACCTGCCTTTTTTGCAAGGATCATCGCTTCTGATACCGCTGCGATGTTGAGAGCAACAACGACCTGATTACAGAGTTTCGCGGTATTGCCCGCACCGATCTCACCAACATACACAACGGACCCGGCCATGGCGTCCATGATCGCGTAGTTGTCGTCAAATACGGTTTTCTTGCCACCAACCATGACCGCCAGAGTCCCGTCGATAGCTTTCGGTTCACCACCGCTCACGGGTGCGTCGAGCATGTCCATTCCCTTCTCTGCAAGGGCTTTCGCAACCTCCTGACTGGCGAGGGGAGCGATCGAGCTCATATCGATCAGTACCTTTCCCGCCGCTGCGGATTCGATGATTCCGTTCTCACCGAGAGCGACCGCCTTCACGTGGGGCGAGTTGGGGAGCATCGTGACGATCACATCTGTACGGGCGGTGATCTCTTTCGGCGTAGTCGCCGTTTCCGCGCCCAGATCGGTCAGTTCTTTGACCGCGTCTTTGTTGAGATCCAGAACTACCACCGAGTGTCCCGCTTTGATAAGGTTTTTCGACATCGGCTTGCCCATGATGCCAAGCCCGATAAATCCGATTTTCACAATAATCTCCTTCTTTTCGGTTCAATATTTCATTCCGGACGCCGTGCCGGAATTCCAGTGCTACAACAGTCCAATTTTTCGGAGCATTTCTTTCGCTTTTTCCTCTACGCCTGCATCGACATACTGGACCGGGCGGATCGGCATACCGACGTCAACACCAAGAAGGTTGAGACACACTTTCATCATCACCGGGAACGTACCCCACGCGTACGCATCACGGAGGGACATCAACGTTTGCTGGTCCTTGATCGCTGCCGCGTGATTACCGGCATTGAAATGGTCGTAGATACTCACGACGAGTCCCGGGGCGACATTCGCTGTTCCTGCGACGCAACCGACCCCGCCGTGCGAAAGTGTTGCGTAGACGTAGTAATCGATCCCCCCGAAAACACCGAAATCAGGGCGCCCCTCTCCGGCTCTCAGATACTTCATGGTGAGACTGAAATCCATCGAGGTGTTCTTTACCCCGACGATACGTTCAATCTTTAATAGCCGTTCAAGTACTCCGACGGAAACGTTGTTGGTCGTACGCCCGGGATTGTTGTACAAGATCACAGGAAGACTCGTTGCCTCGGCGATTGCCACGAAGTGATCGTACAGCTCGTCTTCCGTCGGTTGTACGAACATAGGCGTAAGTACCGTCAACGCTGAGGCACCGGCCGCTTCGGCCATTCGGGCCAGACGTATCGATTCTTTCGTGGTGATCGCGCTGGCACCGGCGTATACCGGGACGGAGCCGTTGACATGTTCAGCCGCAATCTCCGTAGCCCGTTTCTGGTTTTCGTAATCAAGACCGTAGAACTCGCCGTTACTCCCGTTCACGAAAATCCCGTGAACTCCACCGTCGAGCACATAATCGATCACTCGCCGCAGCCCGACAGGATCCACGTTCTCGTGTTCGTCGACCGGGGTAATGATCGGCGGGACGACTCCGAAGAACTGCTTGTTTGTATCCATCTCTTTCCTTTCTCCTCCGTCGATTACCGGCACAGTACGAATACCAGGTCGTTTACGTTCGTCCCTGTCGGCCCGGTGATAATCAGATCCCCTGATGTAATGAGTGCGCGATAGGAATCGTTATTGTCCAGAAATACTTCGGGTTCTATACCTGTTGCCGCGATTCGGCCCACGGTTCCTCCGTCAACGATCCCCCCTGCGGCGTCCGTCGGTCCGTCGGTTCCATCGGACCCGACAGATACCACTACCACATCCTCAAGCCCCTTGATTCCCAGGGCTGCGGCCAGGGCCAGTTCCTGATTTCGCCCGCCTTTTCCGGTGCCTGCAAGACGGACTACCGTTTCTCCCCCGGAAATCATGATACACGGCGGGCGCACCCCATATTTGTCGGTTCCGGTCTTCCGAACCTGCGCCGCGAGGGATGCCATGAAACTACCGGCTTCCCGTGCTTCGCATTGGAGCGATGTGGTGAGAATCAACGGTTCGTAACCGAGTCTTTCCGCTTCCACTGCGGCGGCTTCGCACAGAGCTTCAACACTTCCGGCGATCACGGCCTCACAATTATCGACCGCTTTCGGCGTCTCATCCGCCAACGCCCGTACAACCGCCGGACCGACATGAAGGTCGTATTTCGCTACGATCGCCGCAGCCTCCGCCGAGGTGGACAGATCGGGGGAGACCGGCCCGGAAGCGATCGAGTCCAATCTGTTTCCGAGAACATCGGAGAGGACAACCGCAAGGATCGGTGTATCCTTGCAGGCTCGAGCAAACTTCCCGCCTTTTACTGCAGATAAACGCTTCCGTATCGTATTGACTTCAACAATATCTGCCCCTGAGGCAAGCAGTTGGCCGGTAACATCGGAAATCTCTTTAAGATGAATCCCTTCGGCGGGCGACTCGAACAACGAGGATCCCCCTCCGGACAAGAGAAGTACGATCTGGTCATTCGACCCGAGCCGCGTAACGATGTCCAAGATACGTTTCGTCCCGCGTATCGACGCCTCGTCGGGAATCGGATGTCCGGCTTCCCAGATGTCGAGGGGATCGATCGGACCTTCCGAGTGACCGTACTTCGTGAGTACCGCACCCTGGACAACGGTCTCACCAAGACAGTCAACCGCGGCACGAGCCATCGTCCAGGCTGCCTTACCAATCGAAACGAGCGTAACCGGTCCATTAAGTGTTCTGTTACAGAGAGCGCTTCGTACCGCATCATGCGGTAACACCGCTTTGATAGCCTGATGAACGATCGTCATTGCGTCGGTGCGAATCTCAACCGTCATATCCCGTTTCGTCTTCATACGATGGGTCATTGTAGGGGGTGGCGCTGGATCCGAACTATGTTAAAGGAGTATGAAATTCTGCGATTTCTTTTGTGCAACATGCACAAAACGGATCAGAACTTACTCAGGTAATGGGCAAGCTCGTTGAGAAACTCTCGGTCGGCGGCATTCGATATTGGATCGATATTAAGGGCATCCTTGATCTTGTTCAAACGGAACATCACGGTGTTGCGATGGACGAACAGTTCTTTGCTTGCTTTGACGACGTTGTAATTGTTCCGCGCCAGCTTCCTGATTGTCTCGGCGACCACTTGTCGGTCTTCGCCGCTGAACATCGAACTGAAGACGCCGAAGATTTCATCATAGGTCTTCATGGTCACATAATGGCGAAAATACTCCTGAATGTAGTCGTTGAAGAAGTGAACGCCCCCCCGTTCCCGAACCTGGAGACTCAACTGGAGAGCGTGTTCGTAGGATGCACGATACTTCGTCATGTGTCGTTGAAGACTGCCGACATAGTACGTAATTTCCTGCTGCTGAACCGTCCCGGGCAGTTGTTCCGCAACGTTATCAACGTATTGGTATACCCGCTCCTTGTACTCCCTGATACCTTCTTCATCACCCGCAGAAAACGATTTCATGATTATGAAATCGTCGTTGACACCGGGTATCGCCACATCCTGGTGTACCGAGTGGTCCGCGGATGCGAGCGCTTTCAGTATTGTCCGATTGTCAATTTTAGCCGGGAACCGGGCGATGATGAACGCCTTCAATTCGTTTCTGTTGATTCGCAACTCATCAGCCATCGCCCCCGCTTCGGACAGGTCAAATCCGTCCTCGAAGAGGACGTAATGCAAAAACTTCTCGGTTTTGCCCCGCTGCCGACGTTCGTTGATCATTTGGAGCTCATATTCCAGCATCGCTTCCATCGAGGTCTTCACGAGTCCGGCGAAAGACTGTACCGATTCAGGATCCCCGGTGACACAGATCACTCCGACATGTTTGTCCTTGTAGTCGATAAACATGTTGATACCCGGCTTGGTCCCGATATAGTGATCGTGTTCCGTCACAACACCACTTTCCATCGTCCCTGACAGAAGCCCGTGAGCGACTTCATGGAAATCGCCGACCCGCGTTTCGTCCTTGCTGGCGATGATGATCCCCTTGTCGTTCATGATGTTGATGTTGTAGGGCAGATTCTTGACGGTCTTCTCTATGAATTTCTGGGCCAGGTCCGGTCCAAGTAACGACATCTCGCACCCCCATGCATTAAGCGGCGGCTCTCCTTAGAATTATAACACGCAGCCAACTTCGTGGATACAACGACCGCCGGGGCAGGTGCACGAGATCGCGACTCGGGTATAATCCCGAAAGTAGCAGCGACGAGCCCCTCGTTTACGAGAGCCCTCCCCCGGAGGAGCAGACAGTTGCGTTCATTACGACGATCGGAATCGAATCCTGCGCATTCGCGATGGAACTCGCCGCGGCACCGGGTACCTCGATAAGGGGGAGCGGTGACCTTCCGTCTCCGCGGATCCTGCCTATATCCCGGTTTCGGTAACCCCGCTATCCCGCTAGCAGCGACAACACCGCATCGATCCCGGTAAAGACGGGAACCCCCGCCGCCTGGAGACGTTTCTCCGACTGGTGACCACCGCCGACGAGAACGCAGCGGATTCCCATCGCCTCGGCGACTGCCACGTCGTGCAGCGTATCCCCCACCATTACCACTCGCTCCCGTTCCACCGCGAGTGAATCGGCGACGGTCCGTGCGAGGTCGGCTTTGGAGACGGCAAAATGGTCGTCGAGGCCATGGAGCGCTTCAAAGAATCCGGTGACTCCGTAGTGGTCAACGCCGGTCACCAGCGATTCCTTTCGCGACGCCGACAGGATCATCTGCCGCACCCCCGCGCCACGGAGAGTTTCGAGGGTCTCGACGGCGCGATCCCTGAGGCGGCACTCCGGCAACCGCCGGTTGAACTCGCTGATGAACTCGTCGGCGAGCACCGGAAATGGCTCACGATCGAAGTCGAACCCGGCGATCCGGTAATACCGCTCCACGGGAAAATCGAAGATATCCCGATACCGGTCGGCGCTCATCGTCGGCAAGCCCCGCCGGGCAAGCATCCCGTTAGCGATCTCGAGGGCAAGCCACAGATCGTCGAGGAGGGTTCCGTTCCAGTCCCAGATGATCACATCGGTGCTGCGCATACCCTATCGTGCACAAAATCCCGGCGTGGTACCATACGATATGGCTGATTCGATCATATCCCTCGCTACCCTCACCGGCACGCTTCTGGAGGCGGCAACCCGGGGTGCCGAAGCGATTTTCTGGGAAACGGCACATACAACAAGCTTCGAAAGCGACGAGGAACGCAGCGGATTTCAGTGGCGCTATTTCGGGTACTACCTGGAACACGCCCCGGAGATGGCGTTCGTCGCATACGGGGACGTCGATGCTGCCGATCGCCGCAACGGCGATTCTCCCCTCCCCCTCGGGAACAGCCGGGTCCTCGGGTATATCTGCGGCGTCGTGAACACACGAGCGCATCGGGCGCTCTACGAGATCGCTCCCCACGTACCGGTGTTCGACAACCTCTACGACCGCTACCCGGCGCACCTCCACATCAATCTTACCGCCGCTGCCCGGGGCCGCGGTCTCGGAGGGACGCTGCTCCGGGCGATCGAGGAACGGGCGCGGCTGTACGGCGCTCCCGGGATCCATCTCGTCACCAGCGTCGGCGCCCGGAACGTCGGTTTCTACCGGAAGAACGGGTACACCGATGCGTGGGAACGTCCCCTCAACGCCGCTCCGGAGATGGACCGAAACCTTCTCTTTCTCGGAAAACGCCTGTAGCTGATGTCAACACGATTCTATATACGATCCTCGGCGCCACTGATCACACCCCGGAGGTAGTAGTAACTGTCCTTCGGAACCCGCCGGAGGTTGATAAAATCCGCATAGATGATCCCGAATCGTTTCGTATACCCGTATGCCCACTCGAAGTTGTCGATGAGGCTCCATATAAAATACCCCCTCAGATCGACACCGTCGGCGATCGCATCGAGGGCGGCGCGGAAGTGCTCCCGAAGGTAGTCAACACGGCGTGGATCGTGGCACCGGATACCGTCAGGGGAGAGTTCGTCGTCCATCGCACATCCGTTCTCGGTGATATAGAGGGGAAACGCTCCTTTCGTGTAATCCCACACCCACCGGAGGTGGCGATAGAGTCCTCGAGGGGTCACCGGCCAGTCCATCGCGGTGCGAGGATGGTGGGTGGGAACCTCGCGATACCCTTCGGGGTGACACGCGACACCGTCCCGGATCTCCCCGGCCATCCCGATCGGCGCCGCGGCGACCGTCGGCTCGTGGTAGAAGTTGAGACCGAGAAAGTCGATCTTCCCGGCGATGAGTTCCATGTCGCCCTCACGAACCGGAGGTGGTGTCTCACCGGGGTACGCGGTGAAGTGACGCTCCGGGTATCCTTTCCCCAGGATCGGGTCAAGGAAAAAGCGCGTCCGGAGGTCCATCGCCCGATCCGCCGCGGCGACGTCTTCAGGACGCTTCGTCGCCGGGTGTGGCGTATCGAGGTTGTGGGTTATCCCGATCGGTGCAGGCTCGCTCTCCCCGCCCTGCCCCCGATACGCCTGAAGAGCAAGACCGTGTCCCAGTAACAGGTGGTGCCCCGCCGCCCACGCGTCGCTGAGGCTGGTGCGCCCCGGCGCGTGCACTCCGTAGTAGTACCCCAGAACGGAACTGCACCATGCTTCGTTCAGGGTAATCCACATATCGACGTGCCCCCCCAGACGGCGGAACGTCTCCTCCGCGTACTCGGCGAAGCGATACGCGGTATCCCGATTGGGCCACCCTCCGGCGTCCTCCAGGGGCTGTGGCAGATCCCAGTGGTACAGCGTCGCCGTCGCCTTGATTCCGGCACCGTGAAGTTCGTCGGTGAGACGCCGGTAATAGTCGAATCCGCGCTCGTTGAACGCACCGCTCCCGCCGGGCTGAACTCTCGGCCAGGCGATCGAGAATCGGTACGCTTCGACCCCGAGGTCACCCATAAGTGCCACGTCTTCCGGAAAGCGGTGATACTGGTCGACCGAACGGTCTCCGGTGTGCCCGTGGAGCACCTTCCCCGGCATACGGGAGAAAACATCCCAGATACTCGCTCCCCTGCCGTCTTCGTCGGCCGCGCCTTCAACCTGATAACTCGCGGTCGCAACGCCCCAGAGAAAATCGTGTGGAAATCTGTGTGGTGTCATCGTCGGTACTCCTTGCTTGGTGTCACTATGTATTCGGTCTGTCCCGCCGGGGTCGATCGGGTGCCCGCCGACGGTCGTGGGCGTTCACCCGCGACCCGGTTCAATATGCATCAGCGATCGTCCTGACCGCAGCGATCGTCGTTCCCCGAGGTATCCCTACCCGGCGCGTTTCCCCGGGGAGCAGAAACAGACCGTTGTCCTCCGGTTGTAGTGTCGGTGACGGAGCGGAGCTCAACGCCTCGGGAACGTCCGCTGACGTGGTGGCGAAGTCCGTGCCGTTACGTGCTCCGTCACCGGCGCGATCACCGCTCCGACGCTGTGTCCCCGAGCCTGTCCATTCAAGCTCGATCGTCAACCAGAACGCCGGTGCCCCGGTAACGGTGATATCCACCGATCCATCGCCGACCACGGTGGTCACCGTCGGACGCCGGAGGGGCACCGACTTGAATTCCGTCAACAGGAGATAGTCGCCGGAGACGGGATCGGTGCCTTCCCAGGACACTACCAGAAACGCGTCGGTTCTGTCGAAGGGAAGATCCCGGGCGGGTAACGACCACACCGTGGACGCCGCATCCGGCGTGACATCGCCATCGACCGTTCGTCGCCATAGCTCCGTCCCCGTCCAGTCGAGCCCCCGGATCACCACCGTTCCGGATACGCGGCGATCGGTGTCGTTTAGCAGGTGCACTTCAGCGTGCTCGTTCCGGACGAACGCGACGAGACGAAGAGGCGCAAAGAATCGACGCGCCTCGTAGTGGAGTAGTTTCCAGGTACCGTTATGCTCGATACTCGACCACGAAACGACGGGCCACAGATCGTTGAGCTGCCAGTAAAGGGCCCCCATGCTCACCGGCCGTCGACTGCGCCAGTAGGTCACCGCAGTGGAGATCGCGATCGCCTGCTGCACCTGGCTGAGATACACGAAATCCGCGAAGTCGAAGGGGAAGCGGAAATACCGCGAGATCGTCTCGAGAATCACCGTGTTTCCCCGGGGGTGGCGCTGGTGGTGTTCGAGTTCCGGTGCCGTCGGGTTCAACTGCTCTTCTCGCGCGAAGGAACGGATCGTCGGTAACCCCGGAAAGGACTGAAACCCGAACTCCGAACAGAACCGGGGGGTCACCTCATAATACGCGGAGAACGGTTTGCCCTCGTGCCACACGCTCCAGTAGTGCATATCCCCGGCGGAGTCGTCGTGCCAGTTGTCCGAGAAATCCCCCTCCCCGGCGGCGGGGGAGCTCGGCCAGAACACCCGTGTGTCGTCGACACGGCGCACTTCGTCGGCGATAACGCCGTTGTTCAGACGATCGTAGTCGATCAGGTACCGTCCCGGATGTGCGATCGACTCGTCGAACCACCCGAGGGCACCGATGTTTTCGTTGTTTCCGCACCAGATTGCGATCGATGGGTGCGACACAAGGCGCCGCATCTGCGCCTGTACTTCCTCCCGCACCTCATCCAGGAAAAACGACTGTGAGGGATAGAGGGAGCACGAGAACATGAAGTCCTGCCATACCAGAAGCCCGAGCTCGTCACAGAGATCGTAGAAGTGGTCCGGTTCGTACTGCCCGCCTCCCCAGACGCGAATCATGTTCATATTCGCCTCCCGAGCATCGGTGAGGAGACGTCGGTACACTTCAGGGGTCTGCCGCGACGGAAAGGCGTCCACCGGGATCCAGTTGGCTCCTTTCGCCCAGATAGCACGACGATTCACCCGAAAATGGAAGCTCCGTCCCCACTCGTCGGGCTCATTTACCACCTCGATCTCCCGGAACGCGGTACGGAACCGCCTCTCGTCTTCTCCGAGACGGACGATCACCTCATAAAGGGGTTGCTCGCCGTATCCCGCAGGCCACCAGATCGCGGGATTCTCAACGGTCAGGGTAACCTGGAGCGTCCCCGGACGGAGCAGCCGGACCGGACTAAAGCCACCGGAGACTCCTGCCCCTGAAAGCCCGGCGAAAGCGCCCTCGCCGTCGGGGCCGCTCGGGTTCCCGCCCGCCGTTTCGCTCTCGGCATCGTGGTCCGTCGACACTGCGGCGACCACCACTCCCCTCTCGTCCACGATCGCCACCGATACGGGAGGAATCTCTTCCGGGTATCCGCAGTCGCCGGGAACAACGTCAGGCCTGTCCCACTCGATCGTCACCGGAACGGTCCAGACAGAATCGACCGTACTCCGGCGCGGTACGCCCCACACCGCGCGGATCGCGTCAACCGGTACGGTACGGATGCGCACCTCGCCGTAGAGCCCGGTAACCATCATCGCGATCCCCCAGTCCCAGCTCCCGTGACACTGCACTTTCCGCAGGAGATTCCGGTGCATCGACTGGTTCGGATAGATCTGGTGCGGGACCGGATAGGGCAACGCCGCCGCCCGCTTCGCGGCGACGCCCTCGGGCGAGTCGAAACGCACCTCGATCTCGTTCGTCCCGTCCCGCAGGACCGCTCCGACATCAACACGGAGAGGAACGAACATCGATCTCGACCGTGCGACGATGGCCCCGTTCACCACGACCTCCGCAACGGTATCCACCGTGTCGATCTCGAGAAGTCGCCGGTCTCCGCGGGGGAGTTCGTCGGCGGCGATATCGAACTCACGCCGTATCGTCCAGCCCCGACGTCCGACCCACTGGATCAGGTTCTCGTCCCGCCCGACAAAAGGATCGGGGATCACGTCGTTCTCCAGGAGGGCGGTGTGTACGTCTCCCGGTATCGTGATCGGCAGATCGTAGGTACCTGCCGCGTCTACCAGCTGCCATGATCCGGCCAAATCGATCATCCACAACTCCTCGAAATTTATGTTGACGTCGGGAAAAACCCGTGTGAGACTGAAGTTGGTTTTTAAACCAACTAACAAGGAGTGTAGCACACGTGGCGACCGCCGGCAAGCGAAATCGAGTGATGAACCGATCCCGGGTCCTTCGAGTCCTCTGGTATCACCCCGGGACGAGCCGTGTCGATATCGCCACTCGACTCGGTCTGGACAAGTCGACGGTGTCCTCCATCGTCTCCGAACTGATCGATGCGGGACTGGTACGGGAGACGATCGAGGGAGAGTCGACGCCGCACGGAGGGCGCCGCCCGGTCCAGCTCGAGATCAATCCGGAGTACGGATTCGTCCTCGGTGTAGAGCTGCAACCAGATTTCTACCGGGGGGTTCTCCAGGACCTCTGCGGGACGATCGTTCGCTCATGGGAGGAGGAGCGCCCCCGGAACGGTCGTGACTTCGAACCGTACGTCCTCGAACTGCTCAGCGAACTCCTCGGCGAGATCCCGGAGTACCAGGATCGCCTCGTGGGTATCGGTGTTGCGATGGGCGGCCTCGTCAACTCGACACGAAACGTGATCTACCGGTCGATCCCGATGGAACTTACCGAAGAGTACGATTTTCAGACCCGCATCGCCGAGACGATCGGGATTCCTGTCATCGCAGAAAACGACGCGAACGCCTGCGTCTGGGGCGAACTGACCGCCCACCGGGGTGCAGCGGTCCACGACTTTCTCTACGTCCTCGTCCAGCTCCGAAAGCCCCTTGTCGGAAAGCACCTCTACGGCGGCATCGGTGTCGGTATCGGCGTGGCGATCAATGGAACCCTCTACCCCGGATCGCGTTTCACCGCCGGTGAGTTTCGCAGCGCCTTCTGGGACGGTCAGGGCACGGGACAGTTCAGTCTCACCGATGAAGAAGCGGAACAGGTCACCCGGGATCCCGAGGTGCGGCATCGACTGTTCCGGGAGCTCGCACGGAACGTCGCGCTTATCGTCACCGTCCTCAACCTCGACCACGTCTTCATCGGTGGTGACATCATCAGGTTCCGGGAGGAACTCACGCCGGTCATCGACGAGGAACTCCGCCGCACCTGGCCCTACGAAACGGGTGTGGAGTGTGAGATCCGCTATTCGAGTTACGGAAGCAAGGCGGTCGTCGCCGGCGCCGCTACGATGATGCTGGACCGACTCTTCTCGGACCAGATCTTTCCCCTGGGAGATATCCGTAACCGCCACGAACGGCGCCGGGTACTTGCCCATCTCGTTGACCGAGGCTTTGGCCTGGACCCTGCTAAAGGGTCCTGAAGTATATCCCGCCCCGTGAGGGCGAGAAAAAGGAGGTAGCACAATGCTACAGAAACGGATGCTGACGACTATCGTCGTCCTGGTACTGCTCGGCGGGTTTTCCTTCGCCGGGGGGCAGTCTGAAGATGCCGCGTCGGAGGACGATGTCATCACCCTGCAGGTTCAGCACTATCTCGACCTGGCGGACAACGTCTCCGCCGGCAACTTCGAGGTCCTCGTCGAGGCGTTCCACGAGGCGAACCCGGATATCAAACTCGAGTTCGACTACCTGTTCAACGAACCCTACCACAACAAGTTGCAGTCCACGGCTATCGCCGGCCGGCTCGCCGACGTTGTCTTCCTCTGGCCCGGAAAGCGGACGGGAGACGTTACGGGTAGCGGGGCGATCAAGGACCTGCGACCATGGATTGAAGAGATGGACGCCGAGTTCGCCCCTGCCGCCCTCGCTCCGCAGGGACCCAACGGCGAGATCTGGGAACTTCCCGAGCAGGTCACGGCGACCCACGTGATGTTCACCAATGAGCGCCTCCTCGATGAACTGGGACTCGAGTTTCCCGAAACGCTTGAAGAACTCATCGATCAGGGTGAGGTGATCCGTGAAGCGGGATACATTCCGATCGCGATGGACAACGGTGACGGCTGGCAGATGCAGAGCTGCCTTCTGAGTGCCCTGGTGGAACGGACCGGCGGACGGGAGTGGTTCGACCGTGCCCGGAACGGCGCGGCGAGCTTCAGCGACCCCGAGTTTGTCGAAGCGGTGGAAGTGATCCAGGCGCTCCATGAGAACGATATGTTCAGCCCCGGCCTCAACCAGGCGGCATACGGTCAGGCTCTCACCGACTTCGTCACCGAGAAAGCGGTCTACTTCATCGACGGCGGATGGCGGACCAGCAACCTCACCGGCGAGATGACCCCCGACCAGTACGAGTACGTCTCGTATAACGTCTTCCCCGAACTTCCCACCGAACGTGGCCAGGCGGGATCCACCGCTATCGTCGCGGGCACCGGATTCGGGATGAACGCCGAACTTGAGGGCGCCGAAGCTGATGCTGCCTGGGAGTGGATCTACTTCTTCGCGGGCCCCGAAGGCTCCGCGATCAAAGCGGATCAGGGATGGCTCCCGGCGGTCCAGATACCCCTCCCCGACGACACCCCGATGTTGACAAAAAAACTGGCCGCCTTCGTCGGCTCCACCCCCGGCGGATACGTTGTCGATGCGGTCATGGATGCTGAAGGAATGGGCGTCCTGCACCCTCTCCTCCAGGAGATGATGTTCGGCAACGTCACGCCCCAGGAAGTCGGCGACACCTACGAAACGTGGGTCGCTGCGAACGACTCCGGCCGCAACTGACCGTTGCGCGCCACCGAGAGAGGTGTCCGGCACCGGAGCGACGCGGGTTACACTGCGTCGCTCCGGCGGACGCGGCGCGGTTGAACCGTTCCGGTGCGGTGGGATGATACCGGCCACACTCCATCGGACCGACGATCGCGTCGCAATTGTGGCCCCGTCGGGACGCCTCCCATCGTATACTTCTTAACACGAGGAATTTCATGACAATTTCCCGGGAGAAAACGTTTGCCTATGGTGTTCTGGTCGGGCCGTCGGTCCTCATCTACGGGTTCGTGATCATCTTTCCGATCATCTTCAGTTTTGCCGCGGGGTTCACCGATTGGAGCGGGTTCGGAACTCCGGTGTTCGTGGGCGTGGAGAACTATACCCGCATGTTTCTGGACCCGGTGTTCCGCCTTGGTCTGCGGAACAACATGCTCATCGTCGCCGTCTCCGTCTTCGGACAGATCCCCTTCGGGTTCGCCCTGGCGTACATCATCTACCGTCGGATGGTCCGGGGGCACGCGTTCTTCGAAACGATGATCTTTCTGCCGATCACGATCTCCGCGATCGTCGTGGCGAAGCTGTGGAACCAGATCTTCGCGCCGGCGGGGCTCTTTACCCAGTTCGTGCGCATCGTCCGCGACGATCCCCGATACGTTCTTTCAATCTTTGAGGACCGGACCTTCGCGATCGTGCCGATCCTCTTCGTGATCCTCTGGATGTACACCGGAATCTACATGGTGATCTTTCTGGCAAACCTCCAACGGATCGACCCGGGAGTGATCGAGGCGGCGGTAATCGATGGTGCCCGGGAGCACCAGATTCTCCTGTACGTCGTCCTTCCGCAGATGGTCAATATCGTGTTCACCACCGCGGTGTTTGCGATCTCCGGAAGCCTCAAGAGTTTCGACCTCGTTTTTGCAATGACCGGTGGCGGTCCCGCCCACTACACCGAAGTGATCGCGATCTACATGTACCTGAACACGTTCAAGTACTACAACTATGGCTTCGGCAGCGCCGTATCGATGACGATCGTTTTTCTCAGCCTTGGGCTGATCGGGACGATACAGACCGTATTCAAACGCCTGGAGGCACGGTATGTCTGATCTTACTGTAGGGGTTGCGAGAAGTCGTGACGTCGTCGCCTGGAAAGTGTTTGCTACCGTTTTTATGGTCTTCTTCACCTTCCTGACCCTGGCGCCTCTGATCTGGCTGCTGTACAGCTCCTTCAAGCCGCACCCCGCGATCATTCGCAACGTCTTTGCTCTCCCGACGGAGTTGTTCATCGAGAACTACACCCGGGCGTGGCGCATCGGAAGCCTCGGGCTCTACACCGTCAACAGTATCATCTACACCGCTTCCGCAACGGTAGCGACGGTCTACCTCGCCCTCGGCGCCGGCTACGGCTTCGCAAAGTTCGGTTTCAGAGTCTCACGGTATCTCTACACCTTTTTCATCATGGGGCTCCTGGTGACGGCCCACTCCGTGCTGGTTCCTCTGTTCATTCTGGAAACGCGTCTCGGCATCGACGATACCCGCTTCGGGGTCCTTCTGCCCTACATCGGGTTCGGGTTGCCCTTCATGATCTATCTGGCAACTTCGTTTATCCGGGGGATTCCCGATTCTCTCGAGGAGGTAGCGCGAATTGACGGCGCGAGTTATCTCACGATCTTCCGCCACGTGATCGCCCCGATCAGCGCTCCGGTGGTCGCGACGATGTTGATCTTTTCCTTCGTGAGCAACTGGAACGAATTCGTCTTCGTCTTCGTTCTCACCAGCAAGCAGTCGCTTCGGAGCCTTCCCGTCGGCGTGAACGCCTTCGCCGGCGGCATGTCCCGGGACTACGGTCTGCTCTTTGCCGCTCTCGTGATCGCTACCCTTCCGATGATCCTTTTCTACGTATTTTTCCACGAACAGCTGAAGCGCGGGTTCGCCGCCGGCGCGATCAAGGAGTAATCGATGTCGATCTGGAACCGGATCATCCCCCGCCCGAAGATCGTCCACGATGCAGAGGGTACCTGCCTCCTTCCGGCGGTCCTCACCGTGGCGCCACCCTCCGGGGCCCGCGGATTCGACGATACCACCGAGTACCGGAAGCGTATCGAACGGATCAACGCCGCGGCGATGCGCATCCTCTCCCGATCGATCCCGTTGTTCGCCCTGGCAGATGAGCGGGAGCAGGCGACGATCACCATCGACTACCGGACGGACCTGACGCAAGCGTACCGTATCACCGTCGAATCCGAGGGGATCACCATCGAAGTTCGGGAGAACGGCGATATCGCACCGGCTCTCGCGGTGATCGTCCAGGGGCTGCTCCTTGCCTCGTCCGATGCGGTGGGTCGTGACGGACGCGCCGGTGGTACCGACGACGATGCCCCCACCCACCCCGGGTCGAGGCGCCGCGCCGGGGACGGAGCTGCCGGCCGGGAGACCGCCGCCGCGATCACCACCCCACACCTGACACTCGGCGCGGTCATCGAAGACGCTTCTGAGACGGAGTGGCGGGGGTTCATGCTCGACGTGGCGAGACACTTCGCTCCCGTCGAGTCCCTCGATCGCATCGTCGATCTCCTGTGGCTGTTCCGGTTGAACCGCTTTCACCTGCACCTCACCGACGACCAGGGGTGGCGATTTGTTGTTCCCGGGTACCCCCGATTGACCGAGATCGGCGCCTGGCGACCGGCAGGGACCAGCGACAACCAGATCGCCGGAGGATTCTATTCCCCCGATGAACTCCGTACCCTCGACGAAGGGTGTCGTCTCCTGGGGATCACCGTCGTGCCCGAGGTAGACCTACCGGGACACGCCTCGGCGGCGTTCGCGGCGTACCCCGAACTCTCATGCACCGGAGGAACGTGGCACGTCGAAACGCGATGGGGAATCTTTCCCTCCGTACTCTGTGCCTCGGACGAAGGGGTTGCACCGTTTCTGGACGCCGTGTTCGCTTCGATCGCCGACACCTTTTCGGGGCCCTACATCCACATCGGCGGCGATGAAGTTCCCCCGGAACCGTGGACCACGTGTCCCCGCTGCCGGGAACTCTCCGACCCGTACCAGGCGATCGTACGCCGTATCGCCGATACCGTCGTTTCTCTCGGACGTCGCCCGGTGGTCTGGGACGAGGCATCGGCGCTCGACCTCCCTCCCGGGACGATCGTCGTCAACTGGCGTGGCCCCGAGGGTGCCCGAAACGCCCTTGCCGGCGGGTACGATCTTGTTCTCGCCCCGGAACAACGCTCGGCGTACCTCGATCACAAGCACCTTGATTCTCCCCTCGAACCGGGGCGAATCGGCGTATGCACCGTCGCCGACGCCGCGGGGTTCGCCCCGACGCACTACGCCGAGACGCGAGGTGTACCGGTTGGCGTCGACCGCGGAGGCTCCGTCCCCGGTGGCATCTCCGACCGCGGACGCTCCGTCCCCGGCGGTATCGATGGTAACGCAGCCTCCGGTGATTCAGGCCCTTCCGGCCCGACCGGCACCGGGGGTGCCGGCGCCGGTCCACCCTCACCCGGCACCATCCTCGGCGGTCAGGGGAACCTCTGGACCGAGGGCGTTCACTACCACCGGGAGATCGAGTACATGGCGATCGTCCGCCTCGCGGCGATCGCCGAGGGGCTGTGGTCCGGTCGCCCCGCTGCGGACTCGACGCGATTCTTCGAAGATCTCGATACCCTCCGACGATGCTTGTCGGACAACGGGTACAACGTCTATCCCGGCACGTTCCGGTAGCGCCCCGAGGGGATGACAACCGGGGCCGGACACATCCAGCGATTGCTCCGTCCCCAGCGGCTCCCCCCGGTAGCAGCTCCGTCTCCCCTGGCGTCCCTCGGCATCCCCGGGTGGTTGCTCCGTCCCCCGCAGCTCCGTCCCCCGCAGCTCGGGCACGTCCGGCGATCAGCCCCCCCCGGCCTACCTCCGCAGCGGAGGCAACACCCGCTTCATCACGGCGTGCACCGCAAGCCCCGCTCCAAATCCGACCGCCATATTCGTCGCCAGGGAGGCGCCGACCGTTGCGATCACCGTCACCAGGTGCCGGTTCGGTCTGAGGTCCCGGGCGAACTTCGCCATGCCGACGCCGACCATCACCATCATCGCCCCGACGATAGCCTCGGGGAATGCGGCGAAGACCGCCGCGACGCTCCCGGCAAGAAGCACACCGAGGAGGATCTCGATCACACCCTCGATGATGTTCGCCCCGCCGGTTCGAGCACCGAAGTAGTACTGACCCGCGAGCCCACCCGCTCCGTGGCACATCGGCATCCCCCCCGCCAGAGGAGCGATTACGTTCATCACCCCCATATTCACCGCGAGCTGCCGATTGGTAACGCGTCGGTCCGGCCAGTACTCGGTGATCAGAACCGACGTGGCGATCACCGCGTTCGTTGCGGTCAGCGGAATCTGTGCCATCCCTGCATCGCGAAACGCCGGCCACAGACGACTCCCGTCGATCATCGCTATCGGCGGCAGGGAGACCCCTATCCCCGGCAGCCCCTCCGGCCACCCCTGGAGATACATGATCAGAATTCCGCCCGCGACAAGAACGATCGAGGCCGGGGTGTACCGGCTCTTCCGGAGAAGCACGATCACCACCACCGACGCGGCGCCGAGGAGCCACCACGTCGATGCCATCCGAATCCCCTGCACCGCGAGCATCACCGCCAGGGAAAGCTGGATTCCCCGGAGTACACTCCGGGGTGTATTTCGGGCAACGTAGTCCATCGCTCCCGTTGCTCCCATCACGAGCCAGACGATACCCATCACAAATCCCGATGCGTATACCGTCTCCGGTGTCCACCTCTCGGCGATCGCTACCGCCGCAAGAACCTTCATCGGTTCGATCGGCATCGGGAGGCGATACACCACACCGGTCGCGATATTCGCCAGCCCCATCATCACAAGAAGCCCGGCAGGATCAAGACCGCAGACCGAGATGTATCCGATCGCCAGGGGCAGAAGCGTCCCGAAATCACCGAGAGACCCCGCAAGCTCCCGCATATTGAATTCAAAGCTGCCGATTCTCACACCGCTCCTCCTTCACAATTTCAGACCCATCGTCGTTCCTGCCGCCCTGGGGGCGTCGGGGACTTCTTTCGGTTGCTCGACTGCCCGGTTGAGTCGTTCCCGCCGCCCCGGGGACGTCGTCCTTACGCAGTATACCGGTTATCCTTAGAGATCATTACCCGTTTTCGCCCCGGAAATCCGGGTGTAAGATGACGGGATGGTCCTCTATACCTTTTCCGGTACGGGCAATTCCCTCGCGGTGGCCCGGTACATCGCCGCATCGTTTCCTGAAGTCCGGATCGTACCGATCGTTGCCGCCGTGAAAGATCCGCTCCACCACGCACCCCGGGGTGTGACCGGGATCATCACTCCGGTTCACATGAACGGCGTGCCCAAACCGGTCCGCCGCTTCCTCGAGACGGTTGTCCTCTCGGGGACGGAGTATCTCTTCGCGATCGCAACCCACGGCGGGATCCCGGGTAACGTCGGCGGCGCGATCAACCGGATACTCGCCCGGCGCCCCTCCCCGTCCGCCGTCCCACCGGGGATGTCGAACCCGCATATCCCGTCTCGTGTTCCGCACCCACCGGACACTCCCCTCCCGGCGGGCGGGTCGGTCCGTACGAACGCCCCACGTCTCCTCGACGAGTTCTTCTCCGTCGAAATGGTCAACAACACCCCGAAAGGGGTTGCCCCGCGGTTTCTTATGCGCATGGACTGGGCGAAGACGATCACCGCCGACCTGGTGGATACGATGGTTGCCCGGGTCACCTCGGAACTCGACGAGATCATTCCGTCCATCGCCGCCCGGACCACCGGCTTCGCCGAAAAATACCGATCGGACCGCCGCACCCGGGGAACCCTCGGTGCCCGCCTTCTCTGGCGCCTCTCCGACGGGAGTAACCCGAAACTCCCCTTCTTCCTCGACACCGACGCGTGTACGCGCTGCGGCATCTGCAGCACCCTGTGTCCCAGTAGTCGCATCGTCTTCGAGCCGGAACGCGATCCATCGGCGTATCCGTCGTGGCCCCTCGATCGGGAGTGCTATTACTGCTACGGGTGTTTCAACTTCTGTCCCGAACAGGCGATCGGCGTAAAACACTACACCGTCAAGGACGGGCGGTACCATTACCCCGGCATCACCCCCGAGGATATCGCGCCACCTCCTGACGGCTCGACCCGGTAGACTCCCGAGACCGACGCATCCCGCAACGATTCGGGCGGAGTTACCGTTGCAATCTGCAACATCTGGATTACACTGACAGGAGGGACCGCGGTCCAATCCGGGAGTCCCCGAAAGCAGGAAAGCCGTGGCCGATACATCGATCTGTCGATATGCGGACTCCGTTCTCAATTCGATCAGTGAAGGTGTCTTCACCGTGGATCTCGATTGGAAGATCACCTCCTTCAACAAGGCCGCTGAGGTAATCACCGGGGTCAATCGGTGGGAGGCGGTCGGGCGGAGCTGCCGGGAGGTGTTCCGGAGCGCACTGTGCGGAAAAGGGTGTCCCCTCGCCCGTACGATCAAAACCGGCAGACCCGCAACCGGCATCCGAACCACGATCACCTCCGCTCAGGACCACCCGGTACCGGTGGAGATCTCAACTTCCATCCTTCGCGACGATGACGGCAACGTGGCGGGCGGGATCGAGACGTTCCGGGATGTTGAGACGATGGATCGCCTCCGGAAAGAGCTGGACCGCAGTTACACGTTCCACGACATCATCGGAAAGAGCGCACCGATGCAGCGCCTCTTCGACCTGCTTCCGAAGGTTGCGGACAGCTCCAGTACCGTTGTTGTGGAAGGGGAGACGGGAACGGGAAAGGAGCTCGTCGCACGGGCGATACACCAGCTCTCACCGCGCCGGGAGCGACCGTTTATTCCGATCAACTGCGGGGCCCTCCCGGACACCCTCCTCGAATCGGAGCTCTTCGGTCACAAAGCGGGGGCGTTCACCGATGCCCGGAAGGACAAACCCGGACGCTTTCAGCTCGCCGACGGGGGAACGATCTTCCTCGACGAGATCTCCGACATCTCTCCGGCGATGCAGGTGCGGCTGCTCCGGGTGCTCCAGGAAGGGGAGATCGAACCCCTCGGGTCGGTCAAGGCGATTCCGGTGGATGTTCGCGTGATCGTTGCAACGAATCGCCCCCTCGAGACGCTGGTCAAGCAGGGGCGCTTCCGTGACGACCTCTACTATCGCATCAAGGTAATCCATATCACCTTGCCCCCGCTTCGAAAGCGGAAAGAGGATATCCCCCTCCTCGTGGAGGGCCTCATCGCGAAGTTCAACCAGATCCAGCGCAAAAACATCCAGGGTATCACCCGGGAGGCGATGGCACGTCTGATGTTTCACTATTATCCGGGGAACGTCAGGGAGCTGGAGAACATTATCGAGCAGGCCTTTGTACTGCGTCCGGAGGGTATGATCCGGGAGAGCGACCTCCCGCAGGAGCTGCAGGGAGATCCATGTTCGGGTACGTTTTCGGGAACCCTCGAGGGGATCGAGCGCGCCGCGATCGAAGAGGCCCTCCGCCGCGCCCGGGGACACCGTCGCAACGCCGCGGCAGAACTCGGGATCGATCCGAGCACGCTCTATCGCAAGATGCGCGCCCTGGGAATCCCGCCGCCCGGGACGGACGGCAGGAAAGGTTAACCTGTCGGTAAGTGGCGCCCGTCGTCAACACGACGGCACGACGGTTACTGCGCTTTGGGGAACAACGCGTGGGCGTGTCGAAGGACCTCGTCTCGGGTACGCTTCGGCAAGGGGCGCATCGCCCGCACATCGGTGCTGCTCCGATCGGTCCGGATCACCACCATTTCGATGTACCCCGACGCATCCACCTCGATATGGGCGATCCGTCCGCACCCGCATCCATCGATCGCGATCGCGTCCTCCGTCGAAAGGGGAAACACCCCGTCGTCATAGGTCTCGATCACCGCGAACCGGCGCTCAAGGTCCTCCCCGTCGATACCCGGATCCTCGACCATCGAGTCGAGCCAGTGGCGCATTCGCGCGCGTTCCACGGCGCACTCCTCTTCGTCGAACGGTCGGATCCGGTCGAGGGTGAGATCGGTGTAGAGATGGCGGCCGTCGTGTCCCTGCACCGCCTCAAACGGCAGATATCTGCACCCGCCGCGGCTTCCGTTCAACTCGCGAACGAGAAATCCCGAGACGCGATCCTCAACGCTGTTCACCGTGACACCGGTGACGCATCCGATCGTCTCGTTCCGGCCATACACCATCGCTCCACATATGATACGCATAACGCACCTCCGTAATTGGTTTGCTACCAACAGAGATGCAAAATGCGTGCCGGAAAACCCGCAGTCCTGCGCTACCGCTCCGCCGGGGTCACTTCTCCTGCTCGGTCATCCCCTTGATGAACAGCTGCTGCATCGACAGCACTACCAGTACCGGGGGCAGCATCGCAAGGATCGTGGAGGCCATGATCACGTGCCACTCCGCCTGCTGGTCGCCGACGGCGAGCATCCGGTTGATTCCGATCAGGAGCGTATAGTACCGCTCCTGTGTCGTTACCAGCAGCGGCCAGAGGTACTGGTTCCACCCGAAGATAAAGAGGATCACGAAGAGAGCCGCGATCGTCGTTCGCGAGATCGGAACCAGGATGTGCCAGAAAAACTGCATCGGCGTTGCCCCGTCTACTTTGGCGGAATCCGGCAGCTCCCGGGGGACCGTCATGAAGTACTGCCGGAAGAGAAAGGTCGCCGTTGCGGAGGCGATAATCGGTACGATCAGCCCGACGTAGGAGTTCAACAGCCCCAAAGAGGCGACCACCTCGTAGGTCGGGAGGATGCGCACCTCAACCGGCAACATCAGGGTGAAGAAGATCGCCCAGAAGAAAAACTGCCGCAGAGGAAAGCGAAAGAAAACGATCGCGAACGCGGCGAAGAGGGAGATGACGATCTTTCCGATACTGATCCCGAGTGCCATAAAAACGCTGTTCACCAGCATCAACCCCGCCGAGGCCCCGAAGTCCTTGACACCCGTCGTGACGGCGGTCACGTAGTTCCGGATCGTCTCACCCCCCGGGATCACGGGCATCGGCGCCCGGAGGATCTCTACGAGGGTCACCGACGAGGCGACGAAGACGATATAGATCGGAAAAAAGAAAATGAATACTCCGAGGATGAGAACGGCGTGACTGACCGTTGTAAGGACCGGGCTGCGTTCTACCATTGCCATAGATCACCGCCTCAATAATGCACGCTTCGTTCAAGGAAGCGGAACTGGATGAAGGTGAGGACGATCACGATCGCCATCAACACCACCGACTGCGCCGATGAGCTGCCCAGATTGAGATTGACGAAGCCGTCCTGAAACACTTTGTACACCAGGATGTTCGTTGCCTGGTTGGGCCCGCCGTCGGTCACCTGGTGGATCACTCCGAAGGTCAGGAAAAACGAATACATCACATTCATGACGATGAGAAAGAACGTTGTCGGACTCAAGAGGGGAAACGAAATCCTCCAGAACCGCGCACTCGGACGCGCTCCATCGATCGCCGCCGACTCGAGGAGGGAGGGCGGGATCCCCTGAAGTCCGGCAAGGAAAAACAGAAAGTTGTACGCCACCTGCTTCCACGACGCCGCGAGGGTGACAAGCAGAAAACCTTGCGATCGTCGCAGGGCGTGGTTCCAGTCGTACCCCATCTGCTCCAGCACGTACGTTACAACCCCCACGGTGGGGTTAAAGAGAAAGAGCCACATCACACCTGCTACCGCCGGGGCGACCGCGTAGGGCCAGATCAGCATCGTCGTATAGAACTTCGATCCTTTCCGGACCCGATCGGCAAGCACCGCCAGGTAGAGGGCGATCCCCATCGAGATCACCATCACAAAAAAACTGAAGAGGAAGGTGATCCTGATCGAGTGAATGTAGCTCTCATTCGTGAAGAGACGAATGAAGTTCTCGAGACCGACGAACTCGCGACGCGTACCGAACGCGTTCTCCCGAAAGAGAGAGAGGACCAACGCCTGAAATCCGGGCCACAGAAAAAAGACCGCGACTATCGCGATCTGGGGAAACACCAGCACGTACGGTAACACCTTGTTGTCAAAAATCGCACGATCTTTCGTCACAACGCCCCCTTGCATGTCCAGGAATGGAAAGACGGCCGGTGCACCAGGCACCGGCCGTCGATCGCGTATACGCTACGCCCTGCGTCAGTCGTTGGCTCGTTCAAACTCGCGAAGCACCTCGTTACCGCGGCGCACCGCGTCGTCGAGCGCTTCCTGGGCGCTCTTCTGTCCGTCAAAGAGCGCTTCGAGTTCCTCGTAGTTGATCGTCCGGACCTCGCCGTAGTTCCCGAAACGGATACCTTTCGAGTTCTCCGACGGTTCCATCCGCGTCATCTGGAGGATCGACGTCTCGAGGTCGGGGGTCTCGTCATACAACCCTTCCGACTTGGCGAACTCGTACGCCTCTTCGGTGAGCGGAAGATAACCGGTGAACTCGTGCCAGTCCGCCTGTACCTCCGGGCTCGACAGATAGTCGAAGAATTCCGCGACCCCCTCGTATTCCAGGTCGTTGTGCCCGGCCATCACCCAGAGGCTCGCGCCGCCGATGATCGTGTTCCGGGGTGCCCCGTCCACATCGGGCCAGTACGGAAGCATCGCCGTACCGAACTCGAATTCGGCGCTCGCGCTGAACCCACCGTACCCGGCGGAGGACTCGGTATACATACCCACCTCGCCGCTGGAGAACAACGCGTTTCCGTCGTTGGTTCGTCCGCCGTAGACGAAGATATCCTCTTCCTGCCATTCCGCCAGCGCCTCGAGATGCGCTACATGGAGCTCGTCATTGTACCCGAGTTCCGCGTCGAACCCTTCAAACCCGTTTGCCCGGGTGCCGAAGGGAACGTCGTGCCACGCCGCGAGGTTTTCGAGGTGGATCCAGGAGATCCACGCGGTGGAAAACCCCTTGTACCCCGCGTCTACCAGCGCCCGGGAGTACTCCTCCACTTCCGGCCACGTCTCCGGCGGATCGTCCGGATCGAGCCCCGCGTCGCGGAAGGCGTCCTTGTTGTACCACAGGATCGGGGTGGAGCTGTTGAAGGGGAGACTCAGCATCCGACCGTCCGGGGTGGTGTAATACCCGGTTACCGCGGGGATGTACACGTCCGGATCGAAGGGTTTGTCCATCATCTCCATCACTTCGTAGACGGGAACGATCGCGTCCTCAGCGGCCATCATCGTCGCCGTCCCTACTTCGTAGACCTGGAGAATGTGGGGTTGCGTGTTCGACCGGAACGCTGCGATACCACCGGTCATCGTTTCCGCGTAGTTGCCCTTGTAGACCGGTTCCAGTACGAAGCGATCCTGACTATCGTTGAATCCCTCCGCGATATCGTTCACCTTCTCACCGAGGCGGCCACCCATCGCGTGCCACCACTCGATCGTGACCGGCCCTTCCGGTTCAACCGGTTCCTGCTGTCCCGATGCCGCAGCAAACGCCACGACGGCGAGGCCCATAACCAGGGCGATTCCCAAACGTCTCATACGTCCTCCTTCTATCGCATTCAAAGAATTGGGTCCACTTCATTTGTGAGTGCGATATCTCTCAAAATCGTAGACCCGCATGATGCTATTGTCAAATTGAAACGGGCATTTGTTAGATCTTTATGAGCGTTTCCGCAGATGCCGGGAATTTCCACCTCGTCCCGTTGGAGGACACCCCCTGTTCACGGATTCCTGTAGTACAATGACATCATGTCCCGATCTCCCACAACCTCGATAATCCTTGACGGCACGGAAGTGGTCGTCCCGGTGGGGGCCACTATCCTCGACGCGGTACGCCTGAGCGGCGGTGACCTCCCGACGTTGTGTAACCATCCCCGTCTCGAGCCGAACGGGGCGTGCCGGATGTGCCTTGTAAAGGTCGACGGCGCCCGCGTGCCGATGGCGGCGTGCACCACCCCCGTCACAGAGGGGATGCAGGTAACCACCACCGACGAAGAGCTCGAATTCCTCCGGCGGATCAACCTCGAACTCCACCTCGCAGACCACGCGATGGACTGCGGCGTCTGCGATGCCGACGGCGCCTGCGAGCTGCAGGACCTCGCCTACCGCTACGATATCGGCGCCACGAAGAACCGCACGATACCGATGGAGCTCGCCCCCGGCTCCCGTACACGGGACGGATCCTCGCCGGTCCTCGCCTTCGACAGTGCCCTGTGTATCAAGTGCTTGCGCTGCGTCCGCGCCTGCGACGAGATCCAGGGGAAGCACGTCCTCACGATGCTCCACCGCGGGGAGTACACCTTTGTTTCTCCCGAGTTCGGCCGGTGGTCCCGTTCGAGCTGCGACGGATGTGGCGAGTGCGTCCAGGTGTGCCCCACCGCGGCGCTCACGGAAAAACCGCTGGTAGAGCGCATCCGCGTAAAGGATGTGGACCGCCAGGTCCGGACTACCTGCGGGTACTGCGGTGTGGGGTGCCGGCTGGACCTCTGGATCAAAAACGACACGATCGTCCGCGTCCGCGGCGTCGAGACGCCTCCCAACGACGGGCGCCTCTGCGTAAAGGGCCGCTTCGGGTATGAGTTCATCCACTCCCCCGAGCGCCTCACCTCCGCCCTCGTCCGGCGGGAAGGCGAGCTCGTACCGGTACCGCTGGAGGAAGCGCTCGACGTGGTAGCCCGGTACATCAGGGAAACGGTGGACCGCCACGGCCCCGATGCGATCGCCGGCCTCGCCTCGGCGAAGTGCACCAACGAGGAGAACTACCTCTTCCAGAAACTGATGCGCGCCGGTATCGGCACCAACAACGTCGACCACTGCGCCCGCCTCTGCCACGCCCCCACCGTCTCCGGCCTCGGCGCCGCCTTCGGCAGCGGCGCGATGACCAACACGATCCCCGAGATCGCCACCGCCGACTGCATCCTCATCACCGGCGCCAACGTCACCGAAACACACCCCGTCACCGCCACCTACATCCGCAACGCCGTCCGCCGCGGCGCGAAGGTGATCGTCGTCGATCCCCGGCGGATCGACATCGTCCGGGACGCCGCGATCTGGTTGCGGCAGCGGTCGGGCAGCGACGTCGCCTGGATCAACGGGATGCTCAACGTGATTATCACCGAGGGACTCGCCGATACCGAATTCATAGAACATCGAACCGAAGGGTATGCGGAGCTCCTGCCCGTCGTGAAGAGCTACACACCGGATCGTGTGGAGGAGATAACCGGCATCCCCGCGGAGGATCTGCGCCGGGCTGCCCGACTCTACGCGACGGCGAAGCGAAGCGCGATCGTCTACGCGATGGGGATCACCCAGCACACCACCGGTACCGACAACGTCCTGAGCCTGGCGAACCTCGCGATGCTCACCGGTCAGATCGGGCGCCCCGGTACGGGGGTCAACCCCTTGCGGGGTCAGAACAACGTCCAGGGCGCCTGCGACATGGGGGGCCTCCCCAACGTCTTTGCCGGATACCGGAAGGTGACCGACGAAGATGCCCGCCGGGAGATCGCCGCGGCCTGGGGCGTTCCGGAGCTGCCCGGCGAGGTCGGCCTGAGCGTCGTGGAGATGATGCACGCCGCCGCAGAGGGACGGGTGAGGGGTATGTATATCATGGGTGAGAATCCCCTCCTCTCGGACCCCAACATCACCCACGTCGAGGAGGCGCTCTCGAATCTCGAGTTCCTCGTCGTACAGGATATCTTCCTCTCCGAGACCGCAGCGTACGCGGATGTGGTACTTCCCGCGGCGGCGTTCGCCGAGAAGGAGGGCACCTTCACCAACAGCGGCCGCAGCGTTCTCCGGGTACGGAAGGCGGTCTCACCGCCGGGGGATGCTCGCCCCGACTGGGAGCTGATCGCCGCAGTCGGAGATCGCATCGGCCTGTCGATGCCCTACCGGAGCGCCGCGGAGATCATGGACGAGATCGCCTCGATTGCACCGATCTACGGCGGTATCTCCCACGACCGCCTCGAGACGGAGGAGCTCCACTGGCCGGTACCCCGGAAGGACCATCCGGGCACACCGATACTGCACACGCAGAAGTTCAGCCGCGGGAAGGGCCGCTTCCACCCGGTGGACTGGATCGCACCGGCGGAGCTCCCCGACGAGGAGTACCCCTTCGTCCTCTCTACGGGGCGGATGCTCTTTCACTACCACACCGGGACGATGACCCGGCGCACCTCCCCGCTGAACGCCTTCGCCCCCGGCGCCTACGCGGAGATCAACCCCGAGGATCTGGAAGCGATCGGAGGCCGTTCCGGGGAGGACCTCAGAATCACCACCCGCCGGGGGGAGATCACCGTTCCCGCCCGGGGAAGCAACCGCGTCCCGGCGGGTACCGTCTTCATCCCCTTTCACTTCTACGAGGCCGCGGCGAACCGCCTCACCAACGACGTTCTCGACCCGGTCTCGCGGATTCCGGAACTGAAAGTGGCGGCGTGTCGGGTGGTGCCGGTTCTCGCCCCGGCTCCGCCTCAGGGGGCTGCCACGGCGCCTGTCGACACAAGTCGTCGCGAACTCGACGTCACCACCTCAGGACACACCGGGGGCGAAGAGTGACGCCGGTGACGGACGGTGCGGTGCTTCCGGTCATTCTCGCCCGGGGGTGGACGCGGCGCATCCCCGGTGACAAGGCGCTCCTTCCGTGGAACGGAAAACCCCTCGTGGCGCACGCCCTGGAGGCGATGCGGGACCTCCCGGGGGAGCCGCTGATCGTCACGAAACGCCCCGAGGGATATCGGAGCACCGGGTGCAACACGATTATGGATACCTACCGGGAAGAGACACCGATCAGCGGCATCCTCACCGCCGCCGGCTGGGCGGAGGAACGGGAGATCCCGTGGCTGCTGATCGCCGGGGCGGACACGATCCCCTCCGTACCGGGACTCTATCGCACGCTCTGGGAGCTCCGTCCCCGGGAGCCGGCCCCGACGCGGGCGGTACTGATCACGGTGAACGGGATCGTCCAGCCGATTCCGGGGCTCTACCACTCTTCGGCGATACCCTTCTGGCGCGCCGCGTTCCATCGGCACGCGTACCGGCTGACCCCGATCGCGGAGCAGATCCCGGCACACCGCCTCGCGTTCGACTACCTTCCCTACCTCAACATCAACACCCGGGACGAACTGCCCCGGACGCGCTCCATCGCATGAGCGACCGGTACCGGGACGTTCCGATCCGGCGATACGGGGACGGAGGATGGCGTGCCCTCACGGACCAGGTCGTCGAGGAGCGGCTGCTCCGGGTTACCGTCACCGGGAGCGTGCAGGGAGAGGTGGAGCTTCTTTCGTCCCCCTGGGGGACGGAGGCACTCGTGGCGGGAGCGCTCGCCCGTGTGTGGGGGGTGCTCCCGTGGCAGTGGCAGTTTGTGACGCC
>JBKHFT010000006.1:0-49664 GCA_046540055.1 Alkalispirochaeta sp. | reverse complement strand
ATGGCGATCGTGTTGAACTCCGCGGCAAAGCAGCCCGCCGCCTCGACCCGCGCTTTGACCCGCTGGCCGATGTCGTGAAGATGGACGTGGCCCGGAACAAACTGGGTGAATGAGTTGGCAATGGCGATAATGGGCTTGCCGAACTGCTCTTTGGTCATGCCGTTGGCGCGCCAGAGGCTGCGGGCTCCCGCCATGCGGCGGCCGGCGGTACTGGTCAGGCTTCTCAACTCGTTTTTCATAGCGTTCTCCTTATCGGCCGCGATTCCGGCGGTCCGGTTGTTCCATACCGTGTGTTGTATCGCGGGGGTCCCGGTATCCCCACCCCGCGAGCCGGGTGAGGTGAACCGGCTCGGTACGGCGCCGTGTGCAACGCCGCGCGTTCAATCTATCCCGAAAACCCCAGAAGAATCGGTACGTACACCACGAAGAGCAGGACGACGACCAGTCCGATCAGGTAGGGAATGATCGCCCGGGTGATTTTTTCCAGGGAGAGTCCCGTTATGGACGAAGCGACGTACAGGTTGATCGCCACCGGCGGGGTGATCATGCCGATGGCGAGGCCCACGACGATGATGAGGCCGAAGTGGACGAGGTTGATCCCCAGGGTATTGACCAGGGGCAGAAAGACCGGTGTCAGGATGATCAGGGCGCTGGCGGTCTCGACGAAGACGCCGGTCACGAGGATCACGCCGGTGATGAGAAACATAATGACATAGGGGTTTTCCGACATGGCGAGGACCCATCGTGCCACCAGGGTGGGGATGCTCCAGTTGGCCAGGACCCAGCTCAGAATCGCCGAGGTGGCGATGACGAACATGATCACCCCGGTGGTGATGACCGATCGAATCATGATGCGGTAGATGTCCTTCAGATTCATGTCCCGGTAGATGAACAGGGACACCAGAAGGGCGTAGTTGACGGCGATCACCGCCGCCTCGCTGGGGGTGAAGATGCCCGAGAAGATTCCACCCAGAATGATCACCGGCGTCAGGAGCCCCCATATCGCGTCTTTGAAGGTAACCAGGATCGTTTTGACGCTGAAGGGGGTGCCTTTGGGGTAGTTCCGCCGGTACGCCTGGACGATGGCGATTGCCATAAGACCGACGCCCATGACCACACCCGGGAAAAAACCCGCCATGAAGAGGCGCGCCACCGACTGGTCGGCGATGACGGCGTAGATGATCATCGGTACCGAGGGGGGTATGACGACGCCGATGGTACCTGCAGCGGCGATAAGGCCGGCCGCCGGGGCTTCTTCGTAGCCTTTGCGCTTCAGTTCCGGGACCAGGGTGCTGCCCACCGCGGCGGTGGTGGCCGCCCCGGACCCGGAGATGGCGGCAAAGAACATTCCCGCCAGAACGGAGACGATGGAAAGGCCCCCTTTCAGAAAGCCGAACAATGCGTCGGCAAACTCAACGAGTTTTTCGCTGACCTTGCCTTCCGCCATGAGGTCTCCGGCAAGGATGAAGAAGGGCACGGCGATGAGGGCGAAGGAGTCGGTCCCGGCAAACATGCGCTGGGTGATGAGCATGAGGGGGACGCCTTCGGAAAGGATAGCGACCAGGGAACTCACCCCGATCGCCAGGGCAACCGGGAGGCCAAGCAGAAGGAGGACAAAGAAGGAGCCGAAGAGTATGGCTGCCATCAGGTGTCTCCTTCCGCGAAGATCTCGATAAGGTCGACGATCGCGTAAAAGAGCATCACCACCGATGTGGCGGGTATGATGGCGTAGACGTAGGGCATGGGCAACCGCAGGGAGGCGGAAACCTGGAAGCTCTGAGCCGACATGTAACGGATCCCCACGACGATCACGATACCGAAGAAGGAGATCGAGATGATCTCGGCGATCGTCCTGGCGATGCGTCCAGCTATGCCGGGAAGGCTCTCGACGACGAAGGTCACGGCGATATGGCGCCCGCGATACCACGCGAGGGCGGCACCGAGGAAGGTGGTCCAGACGAGCAGGTACCGGGCAACCTCTTCGGACCAGCTGATCGCGTCGAAGAAGACGCGGAAGATGATCTGCAGGGTGATGACGATGATCATCCCGGCGAGGGCGACGAACGCCGCCCGCCGGATGACCGTATCGATCCCCCGTTCGATCGAACGGAGTGTGGAGAGCATCGGTATCTCCGCAGGGTTACCGGAGCTGTTCCTGGATCCGGGTGAGATAGTCGCCGAACTGCTCGCCGTACTCCTCATAGACCGGGGCCACCATCTCCTGGAACGCGGCGATATCGGGGTCGTCCACGATCTCCATCCCGTTGTCGAGAAGCCCCTGGATCTGTTCCGCTTCCATCTCTGCGTTCATCTTCCGTTCGTGCTCCGCCGCTTCCTGCGCCGAGGCCTGGACGATCTCCTGTACGTCGGCGGGGAGACTGTTCCACACGCTTATCCCCATCACAAAGATCGCCGGGGCGTAGGTGTGGCGGGTGAAGGACATGTACTGCTGCGGCTCGTAGAGCTTGAAGGAGTACACGACGTTAACCGGGTTCTCCTGTCCGTCGATCGTTCCCTGCTGCATCGCCGTGAGCGCTTCGGTCCACGCCATCGGCACCGTGTTGGCTCCGAGAGCACGGAACGTGTCGATGTATACCGGGTTCTCCATAACGCGGATCTTCAACCCTTCGATATCGTCGGGGGTGCGAACGGGGCGTACGTCGTTGGTGAGGTTCCGGAATCCACGCTCGGCGTATGCGAGCCCCTTGAGGTTGACCTCTTCGAGTTTGGCGAGAAGCTCCTGACCGATCGGACCGTCGAGGACCTCATAGGCCGCCTCCGGCGAGGGGAAAAGGAAGGGCAGTTCGAACACCGCGATCTCTTCGACGAAGTTCGCCACCGGGCCATTGGTGATGACGCCCATGTCGACAGTGCCGATCTGCATCCCTTCGAGGAGGGTGCGCTCGTCACCAAGCTGGGCGTTGGGGTAGAGCTCGACGGTCAGTTTTCCATCGGTGCGCTCCTCCACCAGTTCCTTGAACTTCACCGCCGCGATGTGAAAGCCGTCCTGTTCGTTCACGACGTGGGCGAGTTTGATCGTCCGGGGTTCCATCGAGTCGACGTCGCCCGTTGCCGCGCCTTCCGCCTGTCCGCCGGCAAAGGCAAGGGCGGCGATTCCGAGGGCGATTGCAACCAGGGCAATTCTTTTGTACATGAGAGTCCTCCAGTCAGTCAGTGTATAAATATACGGTGAGCATAGATCCTGCGACAGGAGGCGTCAAGTCGGTCGGGGGCCGAGGCTCCCCGATCTCCGGGATCAGCCGTCTTCTTCGGCGTCGTCATCGCCGTCGGTTTCGTCCCGGGTATCCGTCTCTTCCGCCTGATCGGCGTCGTCGTCGACGGTGTACGGCGCAACGATTCCCACCATCTGGGGATACGGTGCCGCCCGGAAGAAGGCGAGGCGATCGGCGAGATCCGGTGTGAGGGTAAACTGGACGCCGTCGTCGTCGGTTTCCAGATCGACGCCGTCTACTGCCAGCTCCGTCTCACCGTTCTGGGAAAAGAGAACCTCCCCCCGGGGGCCCCGGAAGTCGACAGGGAACCGTTCGCTGTCGATCTCGCTCAGGTCGAAGTGATAGCGCCCGCCCACCTCGAGGTAGACCGTCGCGTCAGCCCCTCCTTTTCGTACACCGTCGCCACCGACAGAGACGATCCGCCACCCCTGGATCGATACGTTCCGGATAGCAACGGTTCCGTCCACTCCGGCAGGAGATTCAGAGTCCTCTTCCTGCGCCGTTACGGGAACAACAAAAATAAGCGCCAGGACAAGCACGGAGATAATCTGTTGCGTATGTTTCATGGTATCCATGGTATCAAAGGTACCGGAAGACGAAATCTCTTTCCCGCGTTCCCGGCAACGTTAACAAAATCTTTGCACAGGCATTACCGTCGTTTGACATTTAACACGAAATTCTACGGTATCGTCACACCCGGGAGGCACAGCACCGTTGATCACGAAGTTCAATCGCCGTCAGGCGGACGAGGATGAGTATCTGAAACGCTACGACCCTGCGATGTACAGACGAATCAAACGGTACGTTGCGGCGCACCGAAAGGAACGGGAGGGCTATCTCCTCGCGATGGCAACGGTGCTGGACGAGACGCTGCGCGAGGAGATCGGCGATCTCCTCATCCAGGGTCGTCCGAAGCATTTTTTTTCGATCTACGAAAAGATGCGCAGAACCGCGAAAGACGTGTCTGAGATCTACGACTATCTCGGGCTCCGGGTGGTGTGCTCTACCCGGGAGGAGTGCTATACGGTCCTGGACAGGGTACACCGTCTCTGGAGCCCGGTACCAGATCGAACGAAAGACTATATCGCGTATCCGAAACCGAACGGTTATCAGAGCATTCACACCGCAGTCACCGCCTTCGGCAGCAAAATCGTGGAGATCCAGATCCGGACTCATCGAATGCACCTCACCGCAGAGTTCGGGACCGCATCGCATCATCGGTACAAATGGTACGCGCGACGGCGCGTCGGGTGGTCGATCCGGTTGTGACCGGGTATCATGCGCCCATGAGGAAGTACCAGCACGTTCTGATCGACGCGGACAATACGATTCTCGATTTCGGGGTCTGCGAAAAGCGTATTCTCGAGGATATCGCCCGGGAGTTCGGATTCATGCCTCGCACGAAGGACAACGAGGACCTGACGACGGCGTATCGCCGGATCAACTCCGCTCTCTGGCGCGCACTGGAGCGAGGAGAGATCGCCGCGGAGGAACTGAAGATCGAGCGGTTCCGGCAACTCGCGGAGGTGCTCGATTTTACCGCGATCTCCCGACCGGTTCTTCCGGAAGTCCTGAGCCAACAGTTCATCGCCCGCCTCAGCGGATGCGGCGAAACGGTACCCACCGCGTCGGCGGTCCTCGCGGCGATCGCCCCGGTGACGGTGATCACGAACGGATTCGCCGACGTCCAGCGTTCACGATTCGCCGCGAGCGGCCTCGGCGCGTATATCGACCGGTATTTCGTCTCCGAGGAGGTCGGCGTCAATAAACCCGACGGCGCCTTCTTCGCCCACGTCCTCGAAGAGCTCGGGAACCCCGACCCGCGGTCGTGTCTCGTCGTCGGAGACTCCCTCACCTCCGATATCGCCGGTGGCAATGCCGCCGGGATCGACACGGTGTGGTTCGATCGAACCGGTACACACAGGGAAACCGGACCCGACGGCTCCGAAGTGATCGCACCAACCTACCGGATCACCCGCCTTGTGGAACTTAAAACGATCGTTTTCGACGATGAAGGGCACTGAAGCGAGGACCGACGTTCGAAGAGTGGACGGCCAGGCACCGGGCGTGGCGATCGAGCGTTTACACGCGAGAAAGAATGGTCAAGAGCGCGCCGGGAACGCCGATATGGTATAGAGGGGTGTCCATGGTATCGCGACTTCGCGGCGGCCTCGCCGTCTTCTTCCTCACGATGATCCTTCTCGGAGTTCCCGGCTCCCTGTTCAGCCAGACCGCACCCGGCCCCGCCCTCGCCGACACCGAGGGAATCCCCGTGGAATATGAGGATACGATCCGCGATCTCGTCGAGCGCTACGAAGAGGTCCGAACGCTTCTGCGGGAACAGATCCAGATCAACACCGAACTGTACTCTCGAGATGAGATCGACGCCGCCACCGCAGAGCTTCGCGCCGAGGTGGAGGAGCTCGAGGAGGAGAACGCGTCGCTCCGGCAGGACTACAAAGCGGTTCTCGTTGCGGCGAAGAACGCCGACGCCGAGACGCGACGGGCGAAGGCGGAACTTACCAAAACGAGGATCGGACTGAGCGGTGAGATCAACACCCTCGAGCGGGTGATCGCATCGATCGAAGAGGAGCGGCTCCTCCACGTAGGCGGTACGTTCTCGCCGGCCGGGCGGGTCGGGCTTCTCGGGCAGATCAACCTCCCCGGCACAAATGTCGGACTACTCACCGAAGGGGTCTACGACCTGCGGGATCGGAAGTTTACCACCGCCTTCGGTATCAGTTTCGGGTTCTTTCCGCAACGCTCGATCGTTGAAGGGTGGGAACGCATCCGGAACCGTTTCTCCGGAACGGAAACGCTCGATGCCGACGGATCGGCGACCGACGGCAACTCAGGGGCCGGCTCCGACACGTCTGCCGATACCGACGCCGGAGACGACGGATCTGCCGGTTCCGCCGACGGTGATTCCGGCTCCGATGATCGCCGGGGTACGCTCTTTCGCCCCAATCGCCCGGACAGCGAATAGGACCACCTGGTAGTCGCGCAGCACTCGTCGCACAGCAGGAGATACCGCCCGGAGGTGTCCCGGGTTTTTGCATCCTCCCACCGCTCTATGGTAGACTCCTCCAACCAAATGACCGGAGGACTATTATGAACAATAACGCGGTACGCGCCGTCGCGCTGTCGGTGCGCACTCTCACGATCGATGCGGTACAAGCCGCCAATTCGGGCCATCCCGGCATGCCGATGGGCATGGCGGAGCTCGGCGCGCTCTTGTACGGCGAGATTATGCGCTACAGCCCGGGCGCGCCGGACTGGGCGAACCGGGATCGCTTCATGCTTTCTGCGGGACACGGTTCGATGTTTCTGTACAGTCTGCTCCATCTGTCCGGGTACGGTCTCTCCCTCGAGGAGATCAAGAAGTTCCGGCAGGTCGGCAGCAAGACACCGGGACACCCCGAATACGGTCACACCGTCGGTGTCGAAACGACCACCGGCCCCCTTGGCCAGGGCGTCTCGAATGCCGTGGGTATGGCGATCGCCGAACGGATGACGGCTGCCCGGTTCAACACGGCGGACCACACGATTATCGACCACCATACCTACGCGATCGCCGGAGACGGTTGTCTGATGGAGGGGATCTCCTCCGAGGCGAGCTCCCTCGCGGGACACCTGAAGCTCGGCAAGCTGATCGTCTTTTACGATTCCAACAAGATCTCCATCGAGGGGTCGACTGAGCTCGCCTTTACCGAGGATGTCGCCGCCCGGTATCGCGCCTACGGATGGCAGGTTCTCGAAGGAGACGCACACGATCCCGATGCGATCCGCTCCCTCGTGGCTGAAGCGAAAGCGGAAACGGAGAAACCGAGTCTCATCGTTCTCCGGTCGGTGATCGGAAAGGGGTCCCCCAACAAGGCGGGCACTCACGGCGTCCACGGCGCCGCCCTCGGTGACGATGAAGTTGTTCTCACGAAGAAAGAACTTGGCGTAGATCCGAAAGAGGTGTTCTACATCGACCCGGCGGCAACGGAGTTCTTCGAGGCACGGAAGAAGGAACTCGCCGAAGCCCACGCCGCGTGGAAAAAGTCGTTCGACGAGTGGGGGGCCGCCAATCCGGGCCTCCTCGCGCAATGGAACGAGACGGTCGGTGGTGGATACAAAGCGCTCCTGAAGGATATTGCCCTTCCCGAATACAACGTCGGCGATAAGGTAGCGACCCGAAGCGCCGGCGGCAAAGCGCTTCAGGCGATCGCGAAGATGTTGCCCCATGTAGTCGGCGGTTCCGCGGACCTGGCGCCGTCAAACAACACCGCCCTCCCGGAGTACGAGGATTTCGGCCCCGATACCCCCCAGGGACGGACGCTCCACTTCGGAGTCCGGGAACTCGCGATGGCTGCGATCGGAAACGGAATCGCCCTCTACGGCGGACTTCGGCCGTTTGTCGCGACGTTCCTCGTGTTCAGCGACTACCTGCGGCCCGCGCTTCGTCTGACGTCGCTGATGCAGATCCCGTTGATCTACATCCTGACCCACGATTCGATCTTCGTCGGTGAAGACGGGCCGACCCACCAGCCGATCGAACACCTCGAGGCGCTCCGGGCGATACCGGATATGCGCGTTCTCAGACCCGCCGATGCCGAGGAAACCAACGAGGCGTGGCTGATGGCACTCGAACACGACGGTCCGACCGTTCTCGCCCTGACGCGACAGGGACTCCCCACCCTCGACAAGGCGGACGCCTCCTGGAAGGTGAAGATGCGGAAAGGAGCGTACGTGGTACACGACGTCGACGATCCGGAGGTGACCGTTGTCGCTACCGGCAGCGAGGTGTCCCTCGCGATCGAGGCCGCCGCGGCAAGCGGACGCGCCGTTCGTGTTGTGTCGATGCCGAGTCGGGAACTCTTCGAACAACAGGATGAGGCGTTCCGCAACGGAATCATCCCGCCGAAGGTTCCCACCGTTGTCGCCGAGGCGGGGATCGGTCAGGGCTGGCAGGGTATCGCACCACGGGAACGGATTCTCTCGATCGACCGTTTCGGGATGAGCGGCCCCGGCAACGATGTCGCGAAAGCCCTCGGGTTTACCGCGGATGCCCTCACGGAGATGATCAAGAACGCGTAACCGTTGCGACCGGGGTCTGGTGATTCTACCGGACCCGGATCGCTCCCTGGTGTATCGTGGCGCGGGATCCGGGGGCGCCGACGCGTTCGCTGCGGGAAGCGACCGACCGGTACCCGTAACGGGATCTCCCGTCACCGCGCCTGATCGCCCCCCGAATGAAACTGCTCTTCCAGAGCGAGGTTCGGGCCGGCGAGATCGGCAGGAACGTAGTTGAGCTGCGACCACTGACCGTAATACCACCGCAGGGGAGAACCGTTCCGATCGCGGCTCCGGACCGGGCGGGCGTGATACACGAAGAGGGAGCAGTTCTCCGCCTTCACGAGGGGCATCCATGGGACCGGATCGGTCGGTGCTGCCCCGAAACTTGCCTTGAGTATCCACTGAAGAAACCCTCCGTGGGTTACCGTCAGCACCGTCGCCTCTGCCGCATCCTTCGTTCCTGTCGTCCCGACCTCCCCTGTACGGTCCGACGGGAACGGTTCCTCCCCGTTCCGACCGACGTCATCGACGAGCGTTTGCCAGAGGGACAACGCCCGCTTCGTCAGCGTCGCGACCGACTCCGCATCGGGAACCGACTCCCAACTGCCTACAACGAACTCGTCGTACTCCGTCGGATACTGCAGGCGAATCTCTGAAAAGGTAAGGTCCGTGAATACGCCGGTATCGATCTCCATCGCCGTGTCCAGCGGAAGCGGTGGCGGAAATCCGGCGTTGGAGGCAACGATCGCGGCGGTATCCCATGCACGACGGAGGGGTGATGCGTAGACCCGGTCAACGGCAATCTGCTGGTTACGAAACCACCGCGCCGTCGTCGCCGCCTGGGTGCGACCCCGCTCTGTGAGAATACGATCGTGGTGCCCCTGCATCTTGCCTTCGACGTTCCCTTCCGACTCGCCATGGCGAAGAAAGATGAACCGGACCGGTCGTTCGAGACCGGTCATGATCTCGTGTATCGTTGTATTCATATGATCCGTTCCGCGAGTTTCGTCGCGAGAGCTGGTGCTGATACCGAAACAGTTTCGGTACCAGCGCCTGTATCAGTAATAGAGGATGATATCCTCGGCGGTTGAGTTGTCGGTGTACTTGATCATCAGCGTTTCCGTCGACGACTCGTAGTGTCGTCCCTTTATGTACGCTTCGAATCCCGGGTCGTTCCGCCATTGCAACCCGAAGAGCTCCATCGACTCAAAGGGAGGTATTCCCTGCATAATGATGTAGTGGGTCTGGTTTGCCGGGTATTCGAGGCGGAACGAATACGCCTCGTCCTCGATATCGATACGGGTAAAATCGGCGATCGTGTAGATGAAGCTTCCCGCACCGAGCTCCTCATAGAGGGAGATCTCCCGGGGATACCAGGGGTTGTCGGTGAATACCGGATAGAGACGCTCGGGTCCGAAACTCCCCTCCCGTCGCTGGATGCCGCCCTCGTTGAAGTAGAGAAACTCCGGCAGAAAGCCCTGGGGGTCAACGAGTTGCAGCCCCGACATCACAAGATTTCGACCAACCGTAACGTACAGCTCGTTGTCTTCTTCCCGCCCGAGGCGTTCGATCACCTGACCCGCCCTGATCGACCAGTATACGTCGATCTCGCCCTGCGTTGTTTCCAGGAAGAAGAACTCATCGAACCGTCGCACCGCGGGAAAGAGGCGTTCTTCAACGATCGGCCGAAAGCGACGCGTCGCCTCACCGGCTTCGGGGCTCGGGTGCTCGATATCCACCGCTGATACGAGCATTCCTACCGCGGTGGGGATACCCACCGTACGAAAATCGACGATCTCTGCGTATTCGAGAAGCTGCCGGTAGAGTGTCTCGCTGCCATGGAGCGCGGCAAATCTGATCACGTCCTCTTCACGGAACACCGTCGGATCTCCGGAGGCGATGCGAGTGGAGAGGCTCGATACGCGACGGGCGTCTTCCTCGTTAAACGCTGCGGACACGTTCCGAAGGTTTCCGAGAAACGTCGCGGACCGATATCCGACCTGGTCAGGGTGGAGATCGGCGGCGCGACGCATCTGGTTGAATGCAGAGGTATACTCGTTTCTCCGCCACGCTTCCGCGAGGTACGCGGTCAGTATCGCTTCGGAGAAGCGCGACCCGCCGTCGCGCATCCGCCACGTGCCGGACCCGCCGTTGAACCGCTCCGAGGACCATCCGAAGTACGCGGCGTCGAAGAAATCACCGATCGTCTGTTCGTACCGGACCTCCCCGATCCGGCGCTCACCGTTGCCGAAGGCCACCTCGATCACGTTGTCGATCGTCCCGGTCACCTCGGCATATCGGATCATCTGACTCCCCGCATCGAGGGGAATCACGAGTTGGTTCTGCGTCGTGTCAAAGACCGTTCGCGGCGGCGCGGAGAGAAAGAAACGACGCTCGTCGTACATGATCTCCCGGATCTCCGGATTGTTTGCATCCGACGGAAGAGCTTCCGAATCGGGTGCCAGGCGATACGGGATCACAAGCTGCCCGTCCCGGGGCCACTCGTTGGTCGGCGTCGGAACGAGATGCAGTTCCGGCATCTCCGACTCGGACACGTTGAACCGAAGCATGCTCGCGTCGGAAAGGACGATCTGCAGCTCCCGACCGTCAAGTTCGTACCGTACGGGAAAGAGCCGGAGATCTTCCCCCTCTTCGGTTGCCAGAACGATCGGCTCCGACTCGGAGAGGGAAAAGGTGATCCCGTCGAAAGCGATCCTCGCCGCGGTGATCTCCTTGCTCGTTTCGTCGGCACCGGCGATCAGGGTTCCGGAAAACTGAAGATCGGCGATCTCCCGCCGAACCGTCAGACGCCCGGAGAACTGGAGGAAAAGCAACCCGAAGATAACCCCGATGTAGATGACGGGGAGGATGAGATAGCGTCGGACACGGCGCATGCGCATGACGAGAAATCTACCAGACCCCGCGACCATTGTCAGTAGGAACGAACCACCCGCGCTCGGGGTCGAGGCGAAGCTCCGAGCCGGGCCGGGCCCGGGCCCGGGAACGATCCCCGGCAAAGGCGTGTTCGATCGTTCCCTCCGCAAGTAGCGTCGGAGCGATGCCGTCGATGACGGTGCCGTCGGCGACAACGAGGATCCGGTCGCTGAAATGCACCGCCAGATGGAGATGGTGCGTCGCGACGGCGACGCTGTCGATCGTTTCTTCTGCGACGAGTGAACGAAGAAGCAGAAACAACTCGCTCTGGTGGGGAGGATCGAGATGCACCGCCGGTTCATCGAGAAGCAGAATTCGCGGTTCCTGGGCGAGGGCCCGGGCGACCATCACCCGTTGCGCCTCGCCGTCACTCAGCTCACCCACGGGACGGTTCCACAGGTGGGAGACGCCGCTCTCCTCGAGGGCCCGCGCTACGATCGCGATATCACGTTCGCGGGATCGGCGGTACGGTAGTCGTCCGAGTTCTACCAGTTCGGAGACGCGAAGGTAGGCAGGTGCCGTTGTGTGGGTAAGAACGACCGCGAGCATCTGCGCCCGTTCCCGACGGTCGAGACTTCGTCGGCCGTAGAGAGAACGTCCGAGGAGACGCACCGTGCCCTGTCGCGGCCGCAGAAGCCCCGCCAGGGCGCGAAGGAGGGTTGTCTTTCCCCCGCCGTTCGGCCCGATCACACACATCACCTCTCCGGAACGAACCTCCGCGTCGATTCCGGCGAGGATATCCGGGCCGCTGCGGTACCCCAGGGATAAGCCACGGCCTTCTATCAGGGGCGTACCCGTTTTGAGCCCTCGGGACGTGATGTCGGTGTGCTCGAAGGGTATCCTCCGAACTCTCATAACCCGATCCCCTCTTCGGTCACCCGTCGGCCGGGACGCAACAACACCGAGAGCACGACGGGAACCCCGACGAGAGCCATCACCGCGTTCAGGGGCAATACGCGGTCGGAGCCGGGCAGGCGGGAGACGATATCCCCGGCGATCCCCAGAGACGCACCGATCAGTACCGTCGCCGGCACCAGCACCGTGTGGCGCGAACTTCGCATCCACCCCCGGGCGAGGTGCGGGACTGCAACACCGATAAAGGTGATCGGCCCCGCCAGGGCGGTGACCAGGCCGGTGAGGACCCCGGAAATGAGGATCAGAATCCCCTGGAACGATCGGGCGTTCAGACCGGAACTCTCGGCGTACAGGGGTCCCAGGAGGAGCGCGTCGAGACGCGCCCCGGAGGCGGTCAACGCTGCCGCCACGAGAGTGGTTGCGGCCACGAGAATCCACGGGCCCGGCCCGGGAGGAAGCGCGAAGGAACCGAAACTCCACACGACGTATCGTTCCAGCCCTTCCGCGGGACTCGACGCCATCAACAGGGTCGTTCCCGCCGATGCTGCGTACCCGAAGAGAAGACCGAGAACGAGAAGGATCACCGGTTGACCGATGATCCGGTTGACCGCAAGCCCCAGCAACAGCACCGCCGAACCCCCGGCGATCGCGGCGATCCCTACCGGCATCGACCCGTTTCCTCCGATCCCCAGAAGAAGAACAACCGCGACCCCCAGTCCCGCTCCGGAGGTGACGCCGAGCACACCCGGTCCCGCCAGGGCGTTTCGGAATACCGTCTGCATCAAGAGCCCCGAGAGACTCAGTGCAGCGCCGGCACCGAGGGCGGTGATCGTACGGGGGAGGCGTACGGTGGCGAGAATAAGACCGACGATCGATCGGTCATGTGCGATCCCTCCCACGACGCCACCACGGAACAGTTCGCTCCGGGCCGCCCATAATTCGGCGGGGGCAACCATCACCGACCCGAGGGAAAGGGAAAGAACGACGAGAAGCAGCAGTATCGGCACCAGCGCGACAACACGAAGGATACCGGAGTTCACGGAACCCTCCGGTAGTAGACCAGATCGTGGTCCGGCAACACCGAAGGATGAAGGATGCGAACGATGTCGCTCAGGACAAGATCGGGTCGGGCGGCGCCACTCTCCCAGTAGTCGTTGGCACCCCATGGTCGTACTCGTCGGATGTAGTGGTATACGGTACCACTCCGGAAGGAGGAGAACACTCCCAGACGGGGGTCGGTGTCGGTAATGTCCGATCGCTCCTGCCATCCGTAGTTGAGATTGAACCAGAATTCGGCGTCGCCCCCGCGTTCCATCACCGATTCGACATCGAGAAAGACCGACCCCGTTCCCGAACGATCGCGCCACAGATACCGTCCACCGCCGTCCTCGAAGAGGCGGGCGACGTAACTGTCGCCGGCGGGTACCGGCCAACTCCCCTGCCACGGGGCGTTCACCAGGATCGTCGGGCGCTCCCCCGCCGGGATCCTTTCGACAAGGGCGGCAACGGATCGATACCGCTCCGCCCGTTGTGCAAAGAGTTCCACCGCGGCGTTGCTCCGATCGAACAGCGCGCCGACAAGGCGTATCCATTCCGCGCGTCCGAGAGGGTCCGCCTCGCGCCAGTCGGCGAGGACAATAACCGGAACTCCCACCGCCGACAACCGTCGCAGCGTCAGGTCATCTGCGCCCATCGCTGAGGTAAGAACGAGATCGGGACGGGCGGTGATAATTTTCTCAACGTTGAGGGATTCGCCGGTGCCCACCTCGATGATCGCACCCTCTTCGATGCGACGATGAACTTCCTCGTCATAGATATAGTCACCCTGATCGACCGCCACGAGGCGATCGATCACGCCGAGGTCGCGAAGATGGGGGATCACCGTCGTGGAGAGAGAGACGAGACGCTCCACCGGTACCGGAACAACCGCGTCGAACCGGTCGGCGTCCGGGGCCGGTTCGCCCCGGGGAACCAGGGCGTACGTCAGGGATGGTGCGTCGGGCCACGCGTTGGTAACGGTCACCGTTGTGAGATGATCGCTGTCGCCGTCGATCTGCAACGCCGACGAGTATTGGAGCGAAGCCGGTGCTGTCTGGGCAACGATCCCGGGGGCCACGACCAAACCCAGCGACACGACGACGAGACCGAGCACGACCACACGGAACGGTGTCCGTCGAACGGCTTTCCGGAGAGTAGAACTGGACGGAACAGGGTAGTACGTAACAACCTCCTGTGCGGAGGCTTGCGATCGGCAAGCTCTTCTCGCGAAGCTTCGATACATTCCGTCCGCCAAAGTCTCCTGGCTCCCGGCTCGACGCGACATCGCCTTCCCGGATCTCTCCAGTGGCATCGTGATGTCGCGCATACCGTACACAGTGGCGCGTCCGCGGGGGCGTTTCACCCCTCTTCCTTTGCAACGAACGGTTTGCGTTTTCCGTATCCTCTCCCGAGGCGGCACCTTTGTCAAGGATGGTCAAACGGTACGAGGGTGGGCCTATTGTCCGTTCAGGGCTCTCCCCCGGTATCAGGCCCCGCCGTTACACACCGTCCCCCCTGTCTTCCGCGGTGCCGTCGGTCTTGAACCGCCGAATCAACTCGTCGAGACGTTGGACCTGCTCGTTGTTTTCGTTTCCCGACTCGGCGATCTGCTGTGCCCCGAGGCTCACCTCTTCGATCGCGGCGTCCATCTCCTCCATTCCGTTTCGCGTTTCCTGAGAGAACGTTCCGGCGGTCTCCATCGCATCGGTGATGTTGTCCGCCTGGGAAGTGATCTCCTCGAAGGACCCCTCAACGGTCCGGGTGAGTTCGACGAGCTGGTGCAGATGACCGACGATGTCGTTGCCCGCGGCGGAGAGTTCAACCGTCGATCGCTTCATCTCTTCCATCGCCGACGCCAGTTGATCGACGGACACGGTAAAGCGCTCGAACGTCGCTCCCGACGCCTCGACCGAGCTCTCGGCGGTGAGGATATCCTGGAGCACCTCCTCAAGGGAGTTGGTGATCTCTGTCGCGCTCTTCCCGCTGTTTTCGGCGAGCTTGCGGATTTCCGCGGCGACTACCGCAAATCCTTTCCCGGATTCGCCCGCGTGAGCCGCCTCGATCGCGGCGTTCATCGCAAGAAGATTGGTCCGGGCGGATAGATCCTGGATCACCGCGATACTCTCCCGGATCACTCCTGCGGACTCCGCCGCCTTTTTGATCACCCGAACGGTGCTCTCCATCGAATCCCGCCCTTGTGACGCGTCGCCGGCGAGTTCGAGGGCGGTGGCCAGTTTCTGTTCCGCCGTACGGGCGATGCTGTCGATCGAGGCGGACATCTCCTCGATCGCCGATGACGACTCGGCGATCGCGTTGGATTGCGCCTCCAGCGCTGCGCCGAGGGTCGTCACCTCCCCCCGTACGTGTTGCGCCGCCCGGGCGGACTCGGTCACCGAAGCGTCGAGGTTCTGGCTCTTCTGCTTGATTCCCGTCGCATTCGCCCGCATCTCCACTGCCGCCGCGGCCATCTCTTCCGCCATCGACGCAAGGTTGGTGCTCACATCCCGGGTGTCCCGGGCGACACCACGGATTTCGGTGATCACCGTGGCAAGCTGTCCCATGAACGCGTTGAACCTCCCCGCAAGTTCCCCCACCTCGTCACCGGTGGCGATCGGGGATCGCACCGTCAGGTCCCCTGCGGCAGCGACTCCGAAATCGATACCGAACTGCCGAAGGGACCCGGTGATGAGGCGGGTAGCGAAGAACACCGCGATTCCGACGAGGATCAGCACCGTCCCGGTGACGCCGCCGATCTTCCCGATCGCTGCACGTTGGACCGCCTGCGCCGCATCAAGAGATCCGATAATCTGAAAGCTGCCGTGGATCTCCCCGACATTCCATCCTTCCCGAATCCCGCCGACGGGATCGGTCGAGCCCGCAGGGTCACCGTGGCACAGCATGCACTCCCGGGTAAGACGAATCGGTCGAAAGTACCGGATCTGACCGGCCTCACGGATGATGAGCTCATCCAGATCCTCCGCCTTCATTCGGTCCAGCGCCTCGAGTTCGACCGGGTCCGGCTCGTTCCGCGGGTTCCGCGGGCTGACCTTCGGAACGCGAAAGGTATACCCCGCAGTGTCGGCGTTTCGCTCCATCACCCGGATCGCCGCGATGATCGGAACCGCCGATATGAGATCGTCCCGACTCGCCTCGGCGGCGAGCTCGTCGAAGGAGCGCACCACTCCCGCTTCGATCCGTTCCGACATGTAGTCCCGGACCGCTTCCGCCGAGAGGGTCAGTGCCCTGCTTTGTGTTACGATCGCGTCTTCCGCCTCCCGCGCGATATCCCGTACGTACAGCACCGAGACGATCGCAGCAAGGACGATCAGTGCGCTGAATACCATAAGGATATATTTGGTGGTAATCGAGTGGCGACGTTTCATGACCTGCTCTCCCGAGGCGATGGTATATCGATAGTATAGGTCCGGACCTCCGGTGCTGTCACTTGTTGGTATCCCTGGATTGGCGGTATATTCCAGTCGAAGATGAAATCCGAACGCGACCGGTTTTCTTACGCGCACATTTTAATGGGTCTCTTGTACCTCCTTCCCGGAATGAGGATCTCGTGAAGGAGTCCGACGACCGTTCCCTCCGGCTTGCGGAGCTTCAACGACGTATCAGGGAGCTCGAAGCGGAGAGCGAGAACAGCTCTTCTCTTCTCGAGAATCTGAACACCCACCAGGAGGAGTTGCGCTTACAGAACGAGCAGCTTCTTGAAACGCAAAGTGAGCTGGATGTATCCCGTCTGCGGTACGCCCAGTTGTTCGATTTTCTTCCGATCGGCGTTCTCCTTGTCGACCGGGAGGGGATCGTTGTAGAGGTTAACCGCGCCGTTCTGGAGCTCACCCGTCGGAAGAGGGATTGGGTAGTCGGTCGACCGATTCTACCCCTCTTCCACCAGAGAGAATACCAGCGCCTGTCGGAACAGCTCGCCAACGCCGCCGGAGGACGAGATTCGGACCTCGTCACACACCTCTCCGTTCGCGACGGCGGTACCGTCGATGTGGAACTGCGCTTCGTACCGATCAATTTTGGCGACGATACGCCGCAGATCTACATCACCGTCGTGGATATCCGGGAAAAACAGCGTGTTATGGACGAACTCGCCGAGAGCGAACGGCGATTCCGGAGCGTCGTAGAACAGACCCCCTACGGTCTCTGTATCACACAGACGGACAACACCTTCGAGTATGTAAACGACGCGTACTGCAGGATCTACGGGTACGAGCGAGACGAACTGATCGGAAAGCCCTTTACCGTCGTCGTCCCCGCGCGCTTCCGCACGAAACTCGAGCAGGCACACCGCGCGTTTCTTGAGGAAAAGGAGGAGTTTGCCGGTACCTACGAGGTAGTCAGAAAGGACGGTACGGAGATCACGATCGAGGCCGCCGCCGCGTGGTTTCTCGGGTCCGACGGGCGTCCCCGGAAAGCCACCTTCGTGCTGGACGTCACAAAACGCCTCGAGGGGGAAGCGGCGGTGCGCCGCTTTCGTCACGCCCTTGACGCTGCACCTGACGCGGTGTACCTCGTCGACTACGATACGATGCGCTTTATCGAGGCAAACCGGGCGGCCACAGCAACCCTCGGGTATACCCGGGAGGAGTTGCTCCGGATCGGCCCACCGGAGATCGACCCGCAGAATTCGAGGGACGATATCAAACACGGCTTCGAGAAGCTCTTTCACGCGAAGGGGAATATTCCGCCCTTCCGCACACTTCATCGGCGAAAAGACGGCACGATCTTCCCCGTGGAGTTGCAAACGGGGATTCTCCTCGAAAAGGATCGGAAGATCATCATCGGTATCGGTCGGGATATCTCCAAACAGCTCCATTCCGAAAGCGAGCTCCACCGGGTAAACCGGGAACTCGACCAGCTCCTCAAGACGAAGACCAGCTCCCTCGCTTCTGCGTACCGGGAACTTCAGTTGATGAACACCGTAATGGACAACTCCCTTAACGGTGTGGTGATCACCGACAAGCGCGGCGTGATTCAACAGGTGAACAGCGCGTTTACCTCCGTGACCGGCTACACCGGGGAGGAGGCGATCGGCAAGACTCCACAGATCCTCAAGTCCGGACGCCACGAGCCGACGTTCTACCAGACCCTCTGGGCGAAGCTCGAGAACACGGGGCAATGGCAGGGCGAGATCTGGAACCGGCGAAAGACCGGTGAGATCTATCCCGAATGGCTCACGATCCGGGGCATCTACGACGAGATGGGCGGGATCACCAACTACATCGCGATATTCCACGACCTTACGGAACTGCGCGCCAAGGAGCAGGAGGTCGACTTCCAGACGAACTTCGACGCCCTGACGAAGCTCCCGAACCGGCCATCCTTTCTCGACCGCGTCGACTCGTCGATCCGTAACGCCCGACGGACCCAGACGAGCGTCGCCGTGGCGATCGCCGATATCGACGACTTCCGGAAAGTAAACGAGACCGCCGGGCATACCACGGGAGACGCGTTCCTGGAAAACCTTTCTGCACGTCTGAAAGAGGCGGTCGGATCCGACGCAACTCTCGCGCGGATCGGGGGTGACGAGTTCGGGGTGCTGATAGAAGGAATCTCGGACCAGTGGGATTACGTGGAAACCACTGATCGGATCGCATCGATCTGCGGCCGGCCCCTCGAATTCGACGGCGCATCCTACACCGTCACCTTGAGTCTCGGTGTCGCCCTCTTCCCCGACGACGGCGGCGATGCGGAGACGCTTCTGAACAACGCCGAAGCCGCGCTGTACCAGGTGAAAACCCGACCGATTCTCCCCGATCGAGGTCGGGTGGGTATGTTCACCGCCGCACTCGACGAAGCGTTGCGTCGACGGATCACTCTGGAATCACAGATGCGGAAAGACCTGGAGCGGGGAGCGTTCCGTCCGTTCTACCAGCCACGGATCGATCTGGCGACGGGGGAGGTCGTTGGCGCAGAAGCGTTGGCGCGATGGATCCGCGACGACGGCTCGATGGTCTCGCCGGTGGAGTTCATCCCCCTCGCGGAGGAGACAGGTCTCATCATTCGCGTGGGTGAGAAGATGCTCGAGGCGATCAGAGACGATATCGAGGGTCCTTTCGGAGGCTTCGCCGACTCCCTGACGCTCTCCTTCAACGCGTCGGTCAAGGAGTTGCGTGATCCGGAGTACCTCCACCGCTTGACCCGGACGATCGGGTCCACCAGCATTATCGAGATGCTCGAGATCGAACTGACGGAAAGCGTGATTATGGAAGAGATCGATGCCACGATGCCCACTCTCCAGGCGATGAAAGATCAGGGGTTCTCCCTCGCAGTTGACGATTTCGGTACGGGGTACTCCTCGTTGTACTACCTGAAACGCCTCCCGATCGACGTCCTGAAGATCGACAAGTCCTTCGTCGAAGATGTCGCCACGGACCAGAACGACCAGGCGATCGTACGGACGATCATCGCGATGGGACACGCCCTCAACCTGCGGCTGGTCGCGGAGGGGGTTGAGACGGAAGCACAGCAGCGGTTTCTGATCGATCTCGACTGCTCCGAAGCGCAAGGCTACCTCTATGGTAAGCCGATGGAACGTGATACCTTTATTACGTATATAATGGAACGAAAAGGTGTCCGTTTTTAAATGAAAGTACTACTCGTAGACGACGAAAAGGTGATCCTCACCGTCTCCCGGGAAGCGTTGTCGGGAATTGCCGACGAGATCGTCACCCACATCGACCCCAAAGAAGCGGCGGAGGAAGACCTTTCCTCCTTCGATGTGATCCTCTCCGATTTCTATATGCCGGCGATGCGGGGAGACGAGTTTCTCGCGATCGTGAAGGAACACGCCCCTGAGGTTCCCTTTATCTTCCTGACCCAGAACGATGATCTCGGGATCGCCGTGGAGCTGATCCGCCACGGCGCCGACGACTACATCAGCAAACCGATCGACCCGAAGACGTTCGCGTTCCGGGTCAAGAAAATCGTCGCTGAAAAGGAGCGGGAGCGACAGATCAAGCGGATTCTCGACGAGCAGCGCCTGCTGGACATGGAGAACCGGAAACTCAACAACTGGCGCCTCCTCTACGCTTCGAAAGACGCGAGACAGACGGACACCCTCGTCGGAAACCTCGCGCGAAATATCAACCAGGGCGGCGGTTTTCTCTGGCTCGACATGCTTGAGAGCTCTTACTCGGAGGCGGACGAGTCGAACTACCTCGTTCCGAAGGCGGTTCTCGACATGGCCCTCACCTCCGCGCGTAACCAGAAACGCCTGCTCGAGCGGGTCGAGTTCATCGGCAGTCTGGATCACCTCGAGTTCGATCTCGAGACGATCGACGTCGAATCGTTCCATCGTCACATCGAAGCGGTCGTCAGAGAGCGTCTCACGGAGATCGTCGAACGCCACGAGCGTACCTTTGATCTCGGGATCATCGATTTCTCCGAACAGACGCAGGCGGTACGGAACCTTGCGGGTGCTTCCGTCACGATCGACCGGGAACGCATCGACGAGATACTGCACGAACTCGTCGTCAACGCGGTGAAATACTCTCCCCCGGGAACACCGATCGGGATCGCTACCCGGAGTTTCGTGGAGGGAGGAAAAGAGATCCTTGCCGTAACGGTGTCCAATACGGCACGACGCCTTCAGGCCACCGACAACGAAGGCCGGAACATCTACGGCATCCCCTACGATTTCCAGGAGCTGATCTTCGATCTTTTCTTCACGATCGAAGCGTTTCCGGAGTACATCCCGGAGGAACAGTGGACCGACGGGACGGGACTCTTTATCGCCCGGAAGATCCTCAAACAGATCGGGGGATGGATCTCCGCACACTCCGGCGTCGACTACACCTGGAAGACGCCGCAGCCGATGGTTCAGATCGAGATGCGATTCCCGATCACCCGGAGCGGGACGTGACCTCCGGGAGCGATAGACACGGTCCGGATCGGGACTGCGATGGCGATAACCCGCCGCAGAACCTTCAGATCCTCAACTATCAGGGCCTTCTCGATCGTGTCGGCGGTAAGACCGAGATCGCCGAAGTGGTGGTGAGAAACATTCTCGAGAGTCTTCCGGATCACATCGCGTTCTGTCGTGAGACCTTTGAGGGGAGACGTATTTCCGAACTCCGGCAGACGGCGCACACGATCAAAGGGTCTGCCGGCACCGCAGGTGCCGAGATCGTGGCACATTGGGCGGGACGGATCAACGCGGCGATCCGCGACGAGACCAGCGACGCGAGCACGATCGGATCGTTCCTGAACCGTCTCGAACGATCGGTGTCGGAGCTTCTGGCATACCTTGAAAGTAAAGAATACTCAGAGAATTGAGTGATCAGACGCGGATCGGCGGAAAAAAAACGGGGAAATTCATACATCGTATTCGACTTTCCGGCGGGAGCGTACTATTCTATATGACAGGATTGTCAGGGGCGTAGACATCTTCCGTTCTTCTTTACTGTCCGCGATCTTAGGGTTGAAGCCGCACCGTTCGGGGTGCGGCTTCTTTATTATTATCGGGACCGCCGACCGCCGCGCAAGGCCTCTCCGGGTGCCCCGGCGACGTGGGCGACCGCCGCGCCTGCATGATACCTGCACCACGCCGCAGCCGTGTGTACGATACGTCTACGCCGCCCCGGTAAACCCGATTCCGACGAGGTACGTCTCGAACGACTCCCGTCGTACCGCGTCGGGTCGAAAAAGCACCCCTTTCCGAAATCGTTCCTGCACCTCCCGACGCAACTCCTGCTCCGCTCCACCCTGAAACAGTTTTGCCACCAGCGCGCCATCGGGTACGAGCCACCGATCGAGACCGGCAAGAATCGACTCTACAAGCGCCTCGCTGCGTCCGGTGTCGATGACCCGGTTACCCGTCGTCGCCGGAGCGGCGTCACTGAGAACAAGATCGAAGGGTCCCCGCTCTACGATCCGTTCGATCACCCCGGGTTCGGTGAAATCGCCGGTGATACACGTCGCCCCGGCGACGGTGATCTCCTGCAGATCCACCGCAACGACCAAGGCCCCCCGGCCGACGGCGTACTGCGACCACGAACCCGGTGCGGCGCCGAGGTCGAGAACCCGCACTCCCCGTCGCCCCAGGAGGTCGTACTTCCCGTCGATCTCCTCGAGTTTGTAGACGCTCCGCGCCCGATACCCTTCATGCCGGGCGCGTCGAGCGAGGTGGTCCTGCCGACGCCGTCCCTTCTTCGCCACGCCCCGGCCCTCAACGGATCCCGAAGGCGGCGAGGAACCATTCGAGTGCCATATCGCTCTGGTCCGGGAGGGTGTCATGCCCGAAGTCGGGGTACAGGATCATCTTTCGGGACCGTGCCGACTCGAGACGGTTGTACACCGCGAATTGGCTTGACGGAGGGCAAATCTCGTCCATCAGACCGGTAAGGATGACGATATCCCCCCGGATCCGTTCGGCAAGAAACTGGACATCGATATACCCGAGTCGTGTAAAGAACGAATCGATCTGTTCGTGCCGCGGGTCCCGTCGTTTCAACCACTGCCGAATCTCGAGGTACGCGGAGTCACCCCCCTCAAGATCCCAGACGCGACGATAGTCGCTCAGAAATGGATAGACCGCCCAGGTGTGGGTGATCCTCGGTTCGAGGGCGGCGCATGCGATACTCAGAGCTCCCCCCTGACTGGCGCCGATCGTCCCGAGGCGGCTCGCGTCGATCCAGGGGAGTCCGATGATCACCCGCACCGCCGCCACGGTGTCGAGAAAGACCTGCCGGTACAGCAGGTCGTCCGGATCGCCTTCGATGCCGCGGATGATATGTCCCTGGAGGGTGTTTCCGACGGTACCGCCGGGGTCGGTAGATTCTCCGCCCTGCCCGCGGACATCGATCGCACATACCGCGATCCCCGCGGCGGCGTAAGGGAGCAACATCGACCAGTCTCCGGCGTTCCCGGTGTACCCGTGAAACCGGAAGAGGCCGGGAATTGCCGGTTCACCGGCACCGCCGGGAACGTACCCCCCGGGAAAGACGCATCGCCCGTGGATGCGTCCTCCCCGGACTCCGTCATAATACAGATCGAAGCACTCCGCGTAGGGAACGGTGAAGGCGGAACGGCGCCATTCGACGTTGAATCCCCGGTCTTCGAGCTGATCGAGTTCAGCGATCCCCGCGTTCCAGTACCCGTCGAAATCATCGGGGCGAGGGCTTGACCCACGATACGCGTTCAGTTCTTCCAGGGGCATGTCAATCACAGGCATAGCTTTATGGTAGCGCACTTGACCGCAGCGGGCAAAGGCAATACCGTTTCCAGGTGACGCGACAACCTCTCTGGCGACGACCTCTCCCCTACTACAACGGGAATATCACCTTCATTCTGATCGGTATCAACCTGTTCGTCTTCTTCGCGAGCACGATCAGCCGCGATATCGTCACGTATCTGGCGATGAATCCCGCCCTGACCGTGGTCGAAGGGTTTATCTGGCAACCGTTCACCTACATGTTTGCCCATTCCGGCATCTCTCACCTCTTGTTCAACATGCTCGGGCTCTTTTTTTTCGGGACGCAGGTGGAACACCAGCTCGGCAGCTGGGAGTTCCTGCTCTTTTACCTTCTGACGGGGTTGCTCGCCGGGGTGTTTTCCCTCGGAGTGTACTGGTTCACCGGTAGCTACTACGTGTTCCTTCTGGGGGCGTCCGGTGCGGTCTTCGCGGTACTTCTCGCGTTCGCGACGTTCTTTCCCGATGCGGAGATCTATATCTTCGGGATTATCCCCGTTCGCGCCGCGGTGCTGGTGATCGGTTACACCGTGATCGAGCTCTTCTCTCAGATGAGCGGTCGCGGCGGGAATGTGGCGCACCTGACCCACCTCGCCGGGTTCGCCTTCGCGTATCTCTACTTCGTCGTGCGCGTCGGAATCAGTCCGTATCGCCGCTTTTTTCGATGATCCGCATCGGGGGGTGGCTGAAAGGATCGCTTCTCGGAATCCTCTGCCTCCTTGCCGGCACCGTTGCAGCTCAGACACCGGAACCTCCCGAACCGTGGGGGGACCGGATCACCCTGGAGATTTGGTCGATCGCCGACCGGATCGTTCACGGCGAGACCCCCGTCGAGGAACGACTCCTCCGGGAGGCGCAGGCGACGCTCTCGGCGATGATTTACGGGTACGATTTCATCTACACCCCGGAGTACCCCGCCCGCGGGGTTGAACGGTTCTTCCAGCTGACGCCGGTCGGGGAGATCCGCTGGGGAGACCCGCGTCTGAGAATCCGCGATCTCCGGGATGAACGGACGACGCTGTACGCGCTGATCGACTACGAACTCTCTCCGAACGACCGGGCGCGCCTGGAGGCGTGGCGATCGGCGGAGGTAGAGACCGGTGCCGGCGGCGGGAGCGCGGCGCTCCGCGAGGGATATACCGGCAAGATCGAGGCCCTAGAAGAGGCGATCGCCCGGTCGATCCGGGACTATCTCCGGCATCGATATTTCAACCGACCCCGGGAGGTGACGGGCACGGTCGTTCTCAGGGAACCGCCGCGCTTTCGCACCGTGTCAGGAACATACGAAGCCCGCGTCCTCGTCTCGATCAGGATCACCGAAGTGGTACCCTGGGTGACGTTCTGAACGCCACCACCGGCGTTCAGGTGCGGAACTCCCCGACGCTTCAGGGCGCGCGGCCCCGTCGCTACCTCGAACGGGTCGTTACACCTCCGGCCGGGGCGGCGATCCGCCTTCGTCGGTCAGGCCCCGATACACGGCGACAACAAAGACCGAAAGAAACGACGCGTACGCCGAGGCGACGACAAGGGAAATGAGTGCTCCCAGAACGGGAATCATCCCGATAACGAGATTGACAAGCACGATCAACACACCGAGGGCGATCATGATCAGAAAGAAGACAAACGTTGCGGCGAAGTGCGACTTGACTACCCGAAAACTCCGGGCGAGAGCACTCATCGGGGGAAGCTCGTGCACCATCAGCGCCACAAAGGAGAACATCAGTAGAAACGCGATTACCACCCCCGGTAGAACCAGGAGTGCGAAACCGATACTGGTCACGAGACCAACGACCACTGCGGTGACAACAAGAGGTATCAGCCGTTCTCTCGTCCGGTTCCACGCAGTGGAGAGTTGCACGGTTCTCCCCTGTAACGCGTCATCCGCCATCATCACCGTCATCCCGTGAGCGATCAATCCGACGATCGACCCGACGACCAGAACCGTCATGATTCGTCCGAACGCCATCCCGGCGAACCCTATCGCTTCATCCGGGGAGATTTCCGCCTGGGAGTGTACCGGTCCGATCTGCGGGACGATCGACCCGACCATAACCAGTGAGAGAATCCCGATCAGAACGGTCACCGCCAGGATCGGGACGAGAATCATCGGGTTCGATTTCAGCTTCGCGAACGACTCCTGCAAGAGTCCAACGATATTCATAGAGTTCCTCCTCGTATTCCAACCATACTCAATACGACCGCTATTTTTCAAAATCGATCTATAGAAGACCGACCACCCACATCAGCCCCCACACGATCCCGGCGGCCACCTCGGGAACGGTGTGCCCCACGTGCTCGGAGACAACTCCCTTGTCCGCATCCCGGTCGGTCTGTACGTCGAGACGTGGTTTCATCAGCCGGTTGAGGACCTCTGCATGGCGCTGCACGTGCCCTCTCAGGCGGAACGAATCATATATGACGATCGCGGCGAACACGAAGGCGACGGCGAAGATATCGCTTGTGACTCCGTTATTCATCCCGACCGCGGCGGCAAGGGCGGTAACGAACGCGGTGTGGGCGCTCGGAATCCCCGCAGCGTTCACGAATCGATCGATCGCGAACCGCCGTTCCGTCACCGAGTAGAGGACGACCTTGAACACCTGCGCACTGATCTGAGCGAGCAGCGCTACCACCAGAGGGAGTTGAAGGATCTGCAGAACCGAATAATCGGGAAAAAGCACGGACATACCTTTAACGTAATGCGATTCGAAAATTGTGGCTACCGGCATTATAATGGTTCATATGTGTCGTTTTCCTGCTCGTCTTGCGGTCCTGGCGATTCTGATGACATAGGTAGTACTCCTCGCTGCACCGGATTCGGACGTTCCTGCCCGGGTATTGATCCTCCACAGTTACTCGACCGATTTTCGCTGGACCCGCGATCTCGACTCGATGATCCGGGAGGGTTTCCTCCGGTATCGCGAGGGAACCACGGTGATCGAGAGTGAGTTCCTCGGTACCAAACACCATAACTCGCCGGATTACTTCTACACTGTCGCCCGTTTTCTCTCGGCGAAACATGCGGGGCGTCAATTCGACGTGATCATCGTCACCGACAATCTCGCTCTGGAATTCTTGCGTTCCTTTCGGAACTCCGTATTCGGCGCCGTGCCCACCGTCTTCGCCGGTATCAACGAGTACGAGCCGTCTCTCGTAGATGGCCTCTCCCTGGTCACCGGCGTCGCTGAAGACCTGAGCGTCCGGGAGACGATCGAGTTCGCCCTTAACAAGATGGAGGGTAATCGTGTATTTGTCTTCGGAGACGGAACGGTTACGAGCGTACAGAACGTCGTCTCCGTGCAACGCGCCCTCAAGGAGATCAAAGCGGTGGAGGAGGTAACCCTTCGCTCACCGATCACCCAGGGATCGTTCCGGGAGATCGCATCGGCGATCAACCCGAAGGATATCGTGATACTTGTCGGCTCGATCACCGACGACGACGGGCGGGTGATCGATTTTGAACAGGCAGGCCGGATCGTCTCGACCCTCTCGCCGGCGCCGGTGTTCTCGTTCTGGGACTTCTTCATCGGAACCGGTGTTGCCGGCGGGAAGCTCGCCGGCGGACGTGAGCAGGGTCCGGCAGCTGTGCATCTCGCAAAGAGAATCCTCGATGGTGCCGACGTCGAGTCGATTCCCGTCGTTCGGGAAAGCCCGAATCGGTGGATCTTCGACTGTACCGCTCTCGAGGAGGCGGGCATCGACTGCCGCCACGTTCCCGCCGGGGCGATCCTTTTGAACCATACCGCATCGATGTGGGACCAGTACCGCGGCGAGATCGTCACGTCTACGGTAATCGTCGTTCTTCTCCTCGGTCTGATTGGACTCCTGGTCGTCAACATCAGAAACCGGGAGCTGATTACCGGACAGCTCAAGGTATCTCTCAAGGAAAAAGAGGTTCTTCTCAAAGAGATTCACCACCGGGTAAAGAACAACCTCCAGGTGATTTCAAGTATTCTGAATATGCAGGGCACGATGATCGCCGATCCCGTCGCTCACTCCTACGTCAAGGACTGCGAAACGCGGGTTCACTCGATGTCCCTCGTTCACGAGCAACTCTATCAGAGCTCGACCCTCAGTGCGATCGAGATGCGCCGATACATCGACGAGCTGGTGAACACCCTGATCGGTGCTCTTTCCACCGACCACAGTCGGATCACGGTACGTCGGGAAAATGATCCGATCGCGATGGACCTCGATCACGCGATACCGGTAGGACTGGTACTGAACGAGCTGCTATCCATTGCGTTCAAGTACGCCTATCCCGACGGGAACGGAACGGTAGGGATCCGTCTCTCCCGTGGCAACGACGGGATCACCCTCTCCGTGCGGGACGACGGCATCGGTTTGAACGGAGGGCTCAACGAGCACGACTCCCTGGGAATCCAGCTTGTTCGCGCCCTCGCTGCACAGCTCGGAGGAGTCGTCGAGTTTCGGGATCGCGAACCGGGACTCGAGGTCTACCTGAAGATCGCTCCCGACGCCGAGACGGTCACACCGACACGCCCCCGTCGTTCCGGACGAGCCGCTGATCGCGTCTGAGCTCCTCGAGGCAACGCTCTCGGGGATGCCCGTCAAAGGGGCGCAGGTCGGGGGAATCCTGCCGGCGGGCGGACGGTTGGAGAGGAGTTCCTCAGAGCGCACCTCCTCTGCTCACGCTATCAGATACCAAGGGCGGAACGGGTGGCTTCGAGAGGTGCGGTATTGTCGAGTTGCAGCGGCGTCACGGAGACGACGCCGTCGACGGCGACGGCGTAGATATCGTCGTCCTTCGCGAGTCCCTGAGGATCGATATCAATATGGGTCTTCGCCGACCCGAGCGGCGTGTCCGGTCCCGCGTTCTCCATGTACGACATAAAGTAGTGGCGCTGAGAGAGCCGGGTCAGCCGCTCTTCCGTCGTGGGAGTGGACGCCGCAGGGATGTCGACTTTGAGAACGTCGAAGGGCAGTTTCGCCGCCGGGTGGTCCCGGGAGCCGTCCCGGGGCACCCGCCCCTCGGGATGGACGTACGGTCCGTCGAAGGTCACCTCCAGAAGGCGCTTCGCCCATCTCCCGGTAATCCGGGTCGCGTCTATCCAGTCGAGCTCTCCGTAGGAGAAGTGGTGCTCGATATCGGTCTCCCGCGACATCGCGAGGGCGGGGACCCCCTGTGCAGCGCCCTGAAACGCCGCCCCGAGAGTGCCGGAGATCATGATGTTGTTTCCAAGATTCTCCCCGTAGTTGATACCCGAGATCACCAGGTCCGGGTACCGCTCTATGAACAGCGTCGCAAGGGCGTGACGAACCACCAGCGCCGGAGAGGCAGCGATGTGCCACGCCTCGACGGAATGACCGGTATCGATCGGGGACAGGAGAAGATCGACGGGGTGAAAGGTATCGCCCTTTTCGCCGATCATGCTTCGCCCGCGGGCGGTCTGCTGTTCCGTCGGAGCGGCGACAACGACGTGCCCCAGGGTGCGTGCCGCTTCAACCGCGGCGATCAGCCCCGGCGACCCGATGCCGTCGTCGTTGGTCACCAGAATGACCGGGGTGTGCGAGTTCCAGTTGCGTGTGTCCATCGCCGTGGAGTATCGCAGAAAACCGCGACTCGCACTACCGGGGACACACGCCGGGATCCACAGGTTGTGGACTGCAGGTCCCGGTGACCCCCGGTGGTGCGGGAGGGCACCCCGGGACCGGCGTCACGCCGCGCGTGAGCGTTACATCAACCGGTTGCGGATCTCGGCGCTTACGTAATCGAGAGTCGCCACGGTGATCGCGATAAACCACACCGCGATCCCGGCGCTGCGATAATCAAGGAGCCGAATGTACTGCACCAGGAGGAATCCGATACCGCCACCACCAACGAGACCGATAACGGTGGACATGCGCACGTTGATATCCCACCGGTAGATCGAGAAGCTGATGAAGGGCGAGATCATCTGGGGAATCACCCCGAACATGATCGTCTGCAGGCGGTTGGCCCCCGTCGCCTGGATCGCCTCGATCGGTCCGGCATCGATCCCCTCGATCGCTTCGGAGTAGAGCTTGCCGAGGGCGGCGATCGAATGGAGGGTGAGAGCCACGATACCCGCGAAGGGACCGAGACCGACCCAGACCACCGCGATGAGCGCCCAGATCAGCGGCTCGATGGAGCGGATGATATTGAGAATCGTCCGGGTGATGTAGTAGAGCGCCATCGTCAGGCGGCTGCCGGACATGATGTTCCGAGCCGCGAGGAAGCTCACCGGGATCGAGAAGATGATCCCGAAGAACGTCGCCATCATCCCCATGAAGATCGTCTCGATCATTCGGCTCACCGTGAGGCGAAGCGCCTCCGACGGTTTCGGCCCCCCTACGCGGGAGATCTGACGCGCCTCGATCGTGTGGATGAACGACTCGTCTCCGGCGCTCGGCGGAGTCAGACGGTAGGGCATCGTCATCTCGAACCGGAAGGACCCGTCGCTGTCGGTGTTGAAGATGAGGTACTTTCCCTCTTCCCGGGGACGGAACTCGTTCCCCAGAGGGTCCTCCCACCAGATCTCCGTCTCGGTGTCGGGGGCAAACCCTGTTCCCGTTACGGTGATGCGGGTACCCGGCACGGGCTTGTAGTTCTCGTCCTGCGAGGACATGCGCCCCACATTCGGTTCCACGAGGAGGTACGGTTCCCCCTCCACCGGTTCCGGTCGAACCGGTGCGGCCCCCTCGCCGGCCTGGATCTCCGCTCCCGCCGTGAGCGCTTCGGTGTCGTATTCAACTGCGGCGGCCCAGGGCCACATCACCCGCGAGAGCGGCGGCAACGCCTCCGGGGCCTCCCGGACCAGTTTGACCACGTCGATCTCGGCGATCTGCCACCCGAGCACAAAGAACCCCATCAGAACGAAGGCGAATATCCCGGTGGCAGGACGCTTCCTGTCCCGGGCGCAGCGGTATGCATCCCACACCGAGATGAGCCATACCAGCGCCAGCGCCAGGGTAACAAGGATCATGAACGCAGGGCGCCGCTCGACGGCGCGCCCGATCGTGGCGAATGCGCCTTCGACACGGCGCCCGAGGTCGGCGATCAGCCACGCGAAGATTCCCGCGCTGGTCAGCATCGCGGATAGAATCAGCACCCCCCGCTGGACCTGCCGTGCCGCGATCTGCCCGAGACCGGGAAGAATCAGTGAAAGAACCGCCGCCACCGGCGGCGATACGAGGGGGGTCTGCGCGGAGGATCGCGCGGTCACCCGGGCGTGCCGCGCCTGCTCGCGCTGCTGAGGTGTCTTCGCCATTACCGCCCCTCCCCACCGGTCGTATCGGCCCCGGCATCAAGCGCGGCATCCGGGGACGCCGTCCCGGAAACGGGCACCGTCGTTGCGGACGCAACAGGTCCGAGACCTGCGCCGACGCGTTCCGCGTCTTCGCCGTAGATCTCCTTGAACTCGGCGTCGCTCATCCCCCGGATATCCGCGCCGGTGCCGCGGTATACGACACGCCCGTCGCGCAGGCCGATAACCTTCGTTGCGTAGCGCTGAACGAGATCGAGGTAGTGGAGACTGCAGATCACGGTGATCCCGTCTTCCTTGTTGAGGAGCTCGAGGTACCCGAGGATCGTATGGGCAAGGACAGGGTCGAGACTCGCCACCGGCTCGTCGGCGAGAATGATCTCCGGCTCCTGCATGAGGGCCCGGGCGATACCGACGCGCTGCTGCTGTCCTCCGGAGAGTTCGCTTGCCCGTTTAAGGGTCTGCTCCGTCAACCCCACCCGCTCCAGCGCGCGGGCGGCAGCGACGCGATCCTCCCGGCTGAAGCGGTAGAGCATACTCTTCCACGTATCGAGGTATCCGAGACGTCCGGAAAGGACGTTATGTAGAACGCTCAGCCGTTTGACCAGATTGAAGTGCTGGAAGATCATCCCGATCCGGCGGCGTATCGTACGCAGGGTACCCGAATCGACGGCGGTGATGTCGAGGCCGTCCCACACGATCGACCCGCTGGTGGGTTCGATGAGACGGTTGGTACATCGAAGAAGGGTCGACTTCCCCGACCCGGAAAGACCGATGACGACGAGAAACTCCCCGGGCTCGACGGTGAAGCTCACCTCTTTCAGGGCCTGTGTCCCGTCGTCATAGGTCTTCGACAGATTCTTGAACTCCAGCAAAGGGCTACCTCCTGTGCAAAAAGAAAGGCTACCATCTCACCGTTGTGAGATGGTAGCCCGTGGCCTGTCTCGTTCCGTTAATCGCCCATCAACGCCGCGGCATCGACACCGGCGGCCTGCAGAACCTGTCGGAAGGGATCGTAGAAATCGTCACCGTGGCGTTCAAGTCCCTGCCACTGGTATGCCATATTCAGCGCTTCCGCTCCCTCTTCGTCTTCGGCGATGTCGAGGAGCGCCTCAATGATCGATTCCCGCATCTCCTCGTCCATGGAGGGATGGAACTGGACACCGTCGTTGGGGATCGGGGCGCTTACCTCGATCACCTGGACACGATCGTTTACATCGGGGAAGTCCTCTTCTACATTACTCCGGGCGTCGACATAGCTCGCACCGGCGTCAACGTCGCCGTTGTACACCGCGGTCACCACACCGGTGTGTCCACCGGCATCGACGATCTGCTCCAGGTCCGTGTCGGGATTGATACCGGCGGCGCGCATCGTCAGCTGGGGAATGATCCATCCCGAGGTGCTCAACGGATCGGGGCGGGCGAAGCTCTTCCCTTCGAGATCCTCAAGACTCTCGATACCTGAGTCAACGTTGGCGATGATCTGTCCGTCGTAGAAGGGACGACCGTAACGCACCGCTACCAGCTCCGCTTCGGCTACGCCGCGGTCGGCGGCAACAACGTAGGAAAAGGTCGCCAGCGACGCCATGTGTGCGCTCGGCGGGTCGCTCTGAAGCGCCTCGATCACCCCGGCGTACTCGGTTGCGACGCTCGCCTCAACCACGAGGCCCGTCCGGTCGTAAATCATGTCCGCCACCGCCTGGCCACCGGCGGAGATCTCCTGGGTATCCCCGGAGGGTACGAAAGCCCATACGATCGGGTTTTCTTCAGTGCCCAATTCAGCTTCTCGCTGGCATCCAACAAATGCGATGGAAATCACCAGCGTCGCCGCAAGGGCAACAAACATCGTTCGTTTCATCGATTCCTCCTTGTAAATCACTGTCTCTTTACGCTACCGATTGCATGTTAAGGTTGTGTTAACAGTGCCTCTGATTCTTGATTTTTGCAACGGCATTTTGTACCTTCACGGTTACCATAATTATGTCATCTACCGAACAGACGGTAACAGAAACATCTTCTCACCGCGGTCGCCGGCCCCTGACACGAGAGCGTATCGTCGACGCCGCGTTTCACGCCTGGGGGCGGACGCGCTTCATGCACACCGGGATCGAGCTGGTCGCCCGGGAGCTCTCGGTGACAAAACCGGCGATCTATCGGCACATCCGGAACAAAGAGGAGCTCGTCCACGCGATGGAGCGGGACTACCAGAAACAGGTGGACCGCTTTGTAGTCCCCGCGCTGACGGAGCGCTCGACGGGAACGGACGCCCTGGAACGGTTGGTCCGCCGATACTTCTCGGCGGTCCTCCGCTTTTACGAAACGAAACCGTATCACTACGTGTTCTATCTTCGAAAGCTGATCGGTAAGCCCGACGGCGCGTACCGTCTTCTCGTGACACGCCTCTCCGAGCTCGGTACCGGGACCGACGAGGAGAGCGTGGAGGTTGCCCGTTTTCTCGCGGCGTCGGCGTTCTTCTGGACCACCTACCACCACCGCAAGGCGCTCCGGTTCGACGGGCAGGAGATCGAACCCTTCGAACCGGAAGGGAGCGTTCTCACCGGGGCCGAACGAGCACGCTTCCTCGATCAGGCAACAAGGTTCGCTCTCGACGGCTTTGCCCCGGACCTTGCCGATGCGATCGATATGGAACTGGTGGAACGGATCGCAGGGGTTACCCCCGGAGAGATCCCCGAGGCGGACCGGATCTTCACGGCGATCGCAGAGGTCGTCCGGGAGTACGGCTACGCCGATGCGACGATCGAACGGATCGCCGGTGCCCTGGGGATGAACAAATCGAGCGTATACCACTACTTTCGCAACCGGGACGAGATGCTGACCGAAACGATTCTCCGGGAACAGCGGAGCTTCGCCGATATCGCGTCCCTCCGGTTTCGCCAGCTCGGGAACAACAGCGAGCGCCTCTACGCGTTATTCGTCCTTCTCTGCGATTACGCAACCCACCGGCCGGTCATGTCGATCGTCCACAACTGGGTACGGGAAAGTCATATCGAAGTGCACATTCCGGCATCCCACGTTGTTGCACTTCAGGAGATATATTCATTCATGACGGATATGTTGATCGACGGAGACCTCGCGGGTTCCCCCGACGATGCGTTCGGTGTCCTCCAGTTCGTGCACTTTCTGGTGATGCAGGAAGTATCCGAAGGGAACCTTGAGAACGCAGGTGAACGGGAACGGAGGGACAGGATCAGACGCCTGTTCCGCCGTTTCACCGGCGGCGTTCGCCGTCGAGCAACGGAATAGGAGAATACGATGTACCGACGAGTACAATCCACAGATGCGCCCCGGTTACGACGCCGCCGATATGCCTCGCAGAGAGGGATCCTCATGACCCTGTTGATCGCCGCGGTGGCGGTCCCCGGGATCGCCGCCGAAGAGATCGACCTCGAGACCGCCGTGGCGCTGGCGCTGGAGAGCAACCTCGGCCTGGAGGGTGAGCTGCAGAACGTGATGCAGAAGAAACTGATCGCCGATACCTGGTGGAACCGTTTCTATCCGAGCATCAGCGCCCGGGCCACGATGGCACGAACCAACGAAGAGCAGGAAGTCAGCGGGATCGCCCCCGTACCCGAGTCGGCGGTTATCGGTCCGTCGGGGCCAACCGGCGCGTTCGATTACGTCGCCCCCTTCTCGTCGGAAGCTCCCCGGTGGAACCTCTCCACCGCACTGGACATGCGCCTCGATCTGACGCTGCAGATGGTACCGGGAATCCGCCTCGCGAAACTCGACTACGAAGCGGGTCTGATCACGATGCAGGAGGCGCGGCGGAAAGTCGAGCGGGACGTGACCAAGCAGTTCTACCAGCTTCTCCTTCTGAAGGAGCAGATCGAACTGGTCCGGCAGCAGATCGATGCTGCCGAGGGGCGGTATGAGCAGGCGCTCCTGAACTACGAAAACGGACTCGCCGACGAGTACACGATGCTCAGCGCCCGGGTGGCGTGGGAAAACCAGAAGCCCCAATTGACGGGTCTCGAGGTTCAGTACCAGCAGCAGCTCCTCACCTTCCGGAACGATCTCGGTGTCTCCCTCACCCGGGACCTTGAACCGGTGGGCGAGATCGATCCGCCGAACCTCACCTTCACTCTCCAGGAGATCACCCGGGAACTGCTGGAACAGCGCCTGGACGTACAACAGCTCGAGTTCGTCGGTACGATCCTCGAGCAACAGTACTTCTTGACCGACTCCAACCGTGCTCCGGTGGTGAGTTTCGGGTGGTCCTACGATCCCTCCTTCGAGGGAGACCCCTGGGAGGACGACCTTTTCGACGGGGACAGCTGGGGCCAGCGAAGCGGCGCGTTCACGATCACGATCACCCAACCCCTCGACCCGTGGTTGCCCTACAGCCGGCTCCGTAACGAGCTCGCCTCGGTGCGTCGTGAGCAGGAACGAAACCGCATCCAGCGCCAACAGGCACTCGCGGGGGCAGAGATCGAGGTGCGAAGCCTGATCCGGGCCACCCGGGCGGCGGAGCAGACGGTGGGAGCCCTGGAGTTCAACATCGACCTTGCGGAGCGCGCCTACGAGCTCGCGGAGATCGGGTACGAGAACGGCCTCCGGGACCTCCTGGAAGTACAGAACGCCGGGGTGGAGCTCCAGAGCGCCCGCTTCGAGCTTCTGAAGCAGAGAAAACAGATCATGGATAACCTCCTCGACCTGGAATTCGCATTGAACACGACGATCGACGAGATCGCCGATTAGGAACACGAGAACTACGGAGACGAGTATGACACGAACAAATTCCGATCGACGGCCACGACGGACCGCATCGATCGTCACGATCTTTCGGCTGATGACGATACTCATCGTCGGTGCCGCGGTCCTCGGCGGCTGCGACCGTCTTCCCGGCGGACCGGGGCGCTCCGGTGGTACCGACCGCGGTGATGCGACGGCCACCGGGGGCGGCGGATCGGAATCCACCGACACCGGCGACCGTTCCGGCCGATCATCCGACGGTCCCTCCGGCTCCGGAGAAAACCTTGTCCGGGGGCGCGACATCGACACCGTATTCGCCGTGAACGTAACCCCTGCGGTACAGGGACAGATCGCCGACTATATCGAGGTCAACGGCGATGTCCAGACCACCGCGAGTATCGACGTCTATTCCGACGCGGCGGGGGAGATCGTCCGCCTCTACGTCGGGATCGGTGAGACCGTTCGGGCCGACCAGGTGATCGCCGAGGTCGATCCGTCCCGACCCGGCCAGAACTTCGCCCTCAGCCCGGTGAAAGCGCCGATCAACGGTACGATCACCCGCCTTCCCGTGCGGGTCGGTTCCCGGATCAACCAGAGTGCACCGGTGGCACAGATCTCCCGGACTACCGAACTCGAGATCGTCGTGCAGATCGCCGAGCGCTTCGTCTCGAAGGTACGGGAGGGGCTTCCCGCGACGATTCGACTCGACGCGTTTCCCGAGCGTGATTTTTCCGCGGTGGTGAGTAAACTGAACCCCGTCGTCGATCCGATGACGCGGACGCTGGAGGTAACCCTCTCGTTCACCGGCGACGCCCGGGGGGTCCGCCCGGGGATGTACGCCGAGGTGCAGATCATCACCGAACAGAAAGAGAACATCGTCAAGGTTCCCGCAGACGTACTGATCCGCCGCTTCGGGGAGAACTTCGTCTACGTCGTCCGCGACGACAACACGGTAGAGCGTCGAGTCGTAAATCCCGGGATCGAGATCGACAACATCCTCGAGATCACCGATGGGCTCGAGGCGGGGGAGCCGGTGGTCTACGAGGGACAGAACCTCCTGGAAGACGGCTCGCCGGTGCGCGTCATCGATACGGTAACGCCCCTGGGAGGTACCGATGAGTCTCAGTAAAGCGGTCGTCGGACGACCGACAACGGTACTGATCATCTTTGTCCTCATCGCCGGCTTCGGGCTCTACTCTTCCAGCGATCTCGCGATCGACCTCTTTCCCGAGATCGATCCCCCGGTACTGATCCTCTTTACCAATTACGAGGGAGCGGGACCGGAGGAGATCGAGAAGTCGGTGACCCGGCCTCTGGAGGGGCAACTCTCCAACGTCAGTAACATCGAGCGGATTTCCAGCACCTCCAGCGAAGGGTCGAGTCAGATCCAGCTGGAGTTCACCTACGGTACCGACATGAACGAGGCGACCAATGAGGTTCGGGACCGTCTCGAACTGGTGAAAGACTTTCTCCCCGACGACGCGTCGTCGCCGCAGATCTTCAAGTTTGACCCCTCCCTCATCCCGATCCTCCAGCTCGAAGTCTCGGGAAACCGCACCCCCGAGGAACTGCGGCAGCTCGCGGAGAATACGATCCAGCCCCGGGTGGAACAGATCGAAGGGGTCGCCCTCGCAAGCGTTCAGGGCGGCCGGGAGCGGGTGATCCGCGTGGAGATACCCCAGAATCGTCTCGAAGCGTATGACCTCAATTTCTCGCAGATCGCCGCGGCCCTCCGGGCGAACAACGTCCAGCTTTCGGCGGGGAATATCGAGGAGGGAAGCCGGAGTTACCTCGTCCGCACCGCCGGTGAATTCTCCTCCATCGAAGAGGTCCGAAACACCGTTATCACCTACCGCGGGCGTTCCGGCACGGCAGCGGCTCCGGGCGGAAACAGCGCCGCCGCCGCGGTTCGCCTCCGGGATATCGCCAACGTCTACGACGGCTACCGGGACGAAACAAACGCGGTCTACATCAACGGTGAACCCGGCGTCTTCGTGATCGTGCAGAAGCAGAGCGGCACCAACTCGGTACAGGTCGCGGACAACGTGATCAACCGGATCCCCCGGATCAATGAGGCGCTCCCGGCGGGGGTGGAACTCAGTGTCGTGCAGGACACGACGACTCTGATCCGGGACAGCCTCGCCGACGTCTCCAGCTCGGCGATCACCGGTGGCGTCCTCGCGGTGCTGATCCTCTTTTTCTTCCTCCGGAGCTTTCGTACCACCCTGATCATCGCGGTGTCGATACCGGTATCGATCATCGTGACGTTGATGCTGATGTACTTTACCGGACTGACCCTCAACCTTATGACTCTCACCGGCCTCGCCCTCGGGGTCGGTATGCTCGTGGACAACAGTATCGTCATCCTCGAAAACATCTTCCGGTATCGCGAGAAGGGAGCCAAACTCACCGCCAGCGCAATTCTCGGCAGCCAGGAGATGATCACCGCGATCACCGCCTCCACCCTCACAACGGTGATGGTCTTTCTTCCTCTCGCCCTCTTCCGGGCTCAGCTCGAGGTGATCGGCGAGCTCTTCAGCGACCTCGCGTTCACCGTCGTGATCAGCCTTCTCAGCTCCCTCGCGGTGGCGGTCTTCCTTATCCCCGTACTGACGAGCCGGTACGTCCCGATCAGCTCCCGGAAACAGCGCCCTCTCCGTGGTGTCCTCCGGTGGATCGACGACGGTATGGCGGCGATGTTTACCGGTCTCGACAACGCGTACATGAGAAGCCTCGCCTTCTCCCTGCGGCACAAGTTCCTGGTGATCCTCGTCGTCCTCGCCGCGTTTGTCGGGAGCCTCTTCATGATCCCCATGACGGGGTTCGAGTTTACCCCCGACCAGGAGGAAGACTCGGTGGAACTCGATCTGGAAATGCCGATCGGCACCCGCCTCGACGTCACCCGGTCCGTTCTCCGGCAGATGGAGGCGATCGTCGAAGAGGAGGTATCGACATACCGGGACGTCATCATCCAGGTCGGTGAACCGGCATTCTTCGGCTTCCTCGGCGCCGCCGACACAAGCAAGGGAAGTCTCACCGTTATTCTTCCGCGGTACGAAGAGCGGGAGGAGTCCGCCGGGGAGGTACAGGAGATCCTGCGTGCCCACTTCGACAACTTTCCGGGTGCGGTGTTCTCTTTCGGCGGCGGCGGCGGTGGCGGCGGCGGCTTCAACGCGGCGCCGGTGGAGATCACCCTCCGCAGCGAGGACCGGGAACTGATGCGTCGTACCGGGGAAGAGATCCTCGACCTGATCGAAGCGGAAGTCCCCGGTGCGACGGAGCCGCAGATGAACCTCGCCGAAGGGCTTCCGGAGGTGGAGATCGTCATCGACCGGCAGAAGGCGTACGAGCTCGGCCTGAATATCAACACGATCGGCCAGGAGGTACGGGCAAACGTCGACGGGATCACCGCCGGACAGTTCCGGGAGGGTGGGAACGAGTTCGACATCCTCCTCCTCCTCGAAGAGGGCGGTCGCGACCAGATCCCCGACCTGCAGCGGATCTTCGTGAACAACCAGTTCGGTCAACAGATTCCGCTCTCCAGCATCGCCTCGATCCGCCGTACCTCCGGTCCCGTCAACATCACCCGGGAGGACCAGAGCAGGACCCTCACGATCACCGCCGGCCTCGCCCGGGGAGAGACGATCAATGTGGTGATGCCCGAGATTCAGCGACTGATCACCGAGGGGATTCCCGCAACGGACGAACTGGTGATCACTTACGGTGGTGACTTCGAAGACCTCCAGGAGTACGGACAAACGTTTATCTACGTGATTCTCATCGCGGTGTTCCTCGTCTTCGGGGTGATGGCGAGCCAGTTCGAGTCGTTCCTCGACCCCTTCATCATTCTCTTTACCGTTCCCCTGACGCTGATCGGCGTTATTCTCCTCTACGTCGGTACGGGAACCAACTTCAGCCTCTTCACCGCGGTAGGCCTGGTGGTCCTTGTCGGTATCGTCGTCAACAACGGGATCGTCCTGGTAGACTACACCAACCTCCTGAGAAAACGGGGTAATTCGATCGCCGACGCCTGTGTCGCGGCGGGGGGAAACCGGCTCCGGCCGATCCTCATGACCACCCTCACGACCGTTCTCGGTCTGCTTCCCGTTGCCTTCGCTGCAGGAGAGGGGTCGACCCTGGTGCAACCGATCGCCAAGACGGTGGTCGGTGGACTCACCGTGGCAACCCTCCTTACCCTTTACCTGGTGCCGGTGATCTACGCGATCTTCAACGGTCTGAGCGAACGACGGCTGAACCGGAAACGGCGGCGTCGGGAAGCGCGACTCGCCCGGCAGGTGCGGGAGGCGCAACGCGATGAGAACCCCACCCCTTCGGGGGAGACTCCCGCAACGGAAACCGACGGAAACGACACGACCCCCGCCGCCGACGCCCCGGAGAAAGGTGACGGTCCGGAGGACGGGCACGGTGACGGGCGCGAAGGAGACAATGGATGAGCAAACATGACAAAGCGAAGAAGCTCGATCACGATGATCACGGACAACACGATTCCGCCGTCCCTCGCCATACCGACGATCGCAGCGACGGCCACGACGAAGTCGCGACCCCGGAGGTACGCGTCGAGGTGATCGCCAACCGGTCGGTCCAGGAGGACCTCTTCGAACGCCTCGGGAAGCGCGGTGTCGGGGGCCGGTACACCCTCTTCCCCGAAGTCCACGGCGCCGGCATCGCCGGCCCCCGCCGGGGGGACCACATCTGGCCTGAGGAGAACTTCGTCTACGTCACCTACGTCACCGGGGATGAAGCCCGGGTGATCCGGGAGGAGGTAGAGATCCTCAAGACGCTCTTTCCCGACGAGGGAATCCGCTTCTTCGCGGTCAAAGCCCTCGACCTGTAGGAGGCACCGATCGTGGCGCGCCGTACCCGGTATCACCGTCGCCCCGTTGTAACACCGGGTCCCCGGGTCCGCCCGGGGCGCGGCTCCGCTGGAATCGTCACCGCTGCCATCGTCGCTGTACTCGTGTGGTGTGCAGGCCCGTTGTCGGCAACGACGAACATCGGAACCCTCACCGGTGAAACGATCCCCGACGGCTGGGTCGTCCACGAGACCGAACAGTTCACGATCATCTTTCGCGGAGACGATCCCTTCGCGGTCGCCGCCGCGGCGGAGATCGTCCTTCTGGCGCCGCAGGTGTGGGAGCGCACAACAACCCAGATGGGATACGCCCCGAAAAAACGGGTTCCCGTCGTTCTCCGGGGTGACACCGCGTACGCCAACGGGTACTTCACCCCCCTGCCGCCGCACATCGAACTCTTCATCTCCGCGCCGTCGCGGTACCAGCTCGGCGCCGCCACCGAGAGCTGGCTCGAACTCGTCTTCACCCACGAGCTCATCCACTACATCCATCTCACCCGACCCCGGGGCTTCTTCGGCACCGCGTCGCGCCTCTTCGGTCCCCTTACCACCGCCGGAAGCATCCTCTTCATGCCGGGATGGGCGATAGAAGCCCCTACGGTCTACGCCGAAACGACTCTCACCTCCGGCGGCCGCGGCACCGACCCCTTCTTCGCGATGACCTGGCTCGCTCCGATCTACGAGGACGAGATGTACAGCTACGACGAGGCGGGCTTTCCGCCCCCTCTCCCCCCGGAGGACCGCATCTACTCCGCGGGGTACCTGATCAACGACTACCTCCGCCGTACCTACGGCGACGAGGCGTACCACCGCCTCAACGACACCTTCATGCGCGCTCCCTTCCTGGGGATGCGCCGGGCGATCCGCCGCACCACCGGTCTCTCGGCGGACTCGTTCTTCCGGTCTCTCCAACGGGAAATCGAACTTCGCTCTGCACAGCGGTTTACCCTTCCCCCGGGGGATGCCGTATCACCGACGGATCGTCCCGGACACCACCACCTCGTCGCCGCGACAAACCGGGGGGTCGTCGCCTGGGCGGCCGGGCCCCGGCACCCCGGAGCGCTCTACCTGCTCCCCCCGGAAGCGGCAACGATGCCGGACCCGATATGGTCATGGCGTCGGATCCTCCCGGTGAGCCCCACCGACGCGAGCTCCGTTACCGTCGATGATGATCTCACCCGCGTCGTCGTCGCCGTTGCGGCCCCGGACTACACCGGCGCCGGTCCCCGGGTGATCCACTCCGACCTCTTTCTGGTTACTCTCACCGGCGACGCCGGGACGCGACGCCTCACCCGGAGGGGCCAGTTTCTCCACCCCGCCCTCAGCCGAGACGGAACCCGCCTGGTCGCGTTGCAGCGGCGGGGAAGCTCCACCCGGCTGGTCTCGGTCTCCCTCGAAGACGGTTCCGTCTCCCCCCTCTACGATCCCGGTGCCGACGCAGCCGGGCCCACGTCCCCAGCGGCCGGTGCACCTCGCGGTGAGGTGCGACTCCACACGCCGCGATTCTCTCCGGACGGAACGGTTATCGCCGTCGTCCGGAACCGGGCAGGCGAACAGGACATTCTCCTCCTCGACGCGGTGACCGGTGCGCTCCGAGGCGTCGTTGGTCAGGCCGGGGTCCGGGAGTACGACCCTCTCTTCAGCGACGGTGCGCTTCTCTACGGCAGCGACGAGGCGGAACGCCTCGTTCTGAAGGGTATTGCCCTCGATGATATCGCCGCGACGGCGTCGCCCGGGAGCGCTGCCGGCGGCGGTCATCCGTCGGGTAGCCGCACCGACGAACCCGGAAGCCGTGATGCCCCCGGGGTTCCCCGCTTCACCGGGACCACCCTCGTGGAGGACCCGATCGGCGCCTATACGGGAATCGCCATTGAGGGAGATATTCTCTACGGCACCTACCGGAGCACCGGCTACGCGATCCGTCGTGCTCCGGAGGCATCCGTTCCCGCCGATGCAACCGCAACGGCAGTGACCCCGGACACGACGCCCTCCGCCGGAGCAGGTCCCGGCGATCACCTCCCCGACGGTCGTTCCGGCTCTCCTTCCCCGGCCCGCCGCGATCGGGAGGGCGCCTCCGCGTCCCCCGGATCGGCGCCCCCGCAAGGGTCGGTGCTCTCTCCCCGGCGGTATCGCGACGTTCCGCGGCCGGTGTTCTGGTTTCCCCTCGCCACCGTGCGGGGCGGTTCCGAGGAGGCCACCGTTGCCGAGGTCGGCGCCTTCGCGCTGGCGGCGAGCACCCTCGAGCGCCATCAGCTGGAAGCGACGGCCCTCTTCGATGCGGGGTCCGGTGAACCGTCAGGTTCGATTTCATATTCCTTCATCCCCGGCGCAACCACCTTCGGTGCCGCAATAGCGATCGGCGGTGATGAAGAACGGGACGAGTATACCGGGAACGTAACGGCGCAGCGGGCGCTCTGGTACGATCGGGGGATCGATCGGTCCCGGGGACTCGTCGGCACGATCAGCGGCGGATACGAGGTTACCGTCGAGGAAGGGAAGACGGACGAGGTCCCCACCGCGACGGCGACGCTGCGACTGTTCGGGTACCGCGACGGCGCGGGGGGGCTGTTCTACGGCGAATCAGGGGGAGAGGTAACCACCCGGATCGGTATCGAAGGCGGGGACGGTGGTCTCGACGGGGATGGACCTGAGGTAGTCTCGATCACCGAGGGGTCGATCCGCAGTCGCCCGGGGCGGGGCAGGCTCTACCTCGTTCCTGTCGGTGTGTACGCGGTGAGTCGTTCCGACGAGGTACCGGAGCGATTTCCCTACCGCGGCGGAGGGTTTGAAACGGTCGGGTCCGGCGCCCTCGCCCGGGGGCACCACGGCGTCTTCGGTCGCCTCGAGGCGCGCATCGACCTCGGTCCCTACGCGGCGGCGGCGCGAGGCGTCGCGAGCAGCGGCAGCGCCCTGTCGGCGTACGTCGAACAGGCCGGCGTGTTCGGTCCCGCCCGGATCGTGTCGGTCTACGATGAGGATCGGGGTGTGGTGGAGACGAAAGCGACGGACCCCGGGTTCCGGTGGGAGAACCACAGCGTCGCGGGTGTCGAGATCGCCGCGGATCTCTACTTCAACACGATTCCCCTCCGGGTCACCCTGGGGGGGGCGATGCGTCTTCCCCACGACGCCGACGCGGGGGAGCGGGAGTACCGGATCTATCTCTCCCTCGGCGGACTCGCCGTCGACGAGGTGGACGACGCGCCCCGCCGATCGCTTCTGCGATGACCGGCGGGGACCGGGCTGTTCGATGACCGGGCTGCGGGTCACACCGTGAAACGCGCCGCCTCTTTCGCCACCGATTCGACGAGTTCCTTGTTCTTCCGGCTCAGCTTCTGAACCTCCTCGGTGCTGTCGCCGATCAGGGTGCTTCCGCCGGAGATCTCTTCCATCAACCTCGTCACCTGCCGGCTGATTTCGACGAGTTTGCTCATCTCTGAAACGATCGTTGTCGAACCTGCCGAGATCTCGCTGATCCCGCCGTTTACCGTACCGCCGATGTCGCGCATCTGCTGGAGGTTCTCGAGGACCGACTCGCCCCCTCGCTCCTGCTCCCGCAGGGCGTCACGGACGCTTGTCTCGAGGTCATTGACGGTGTTCACCATCTCTTTCATCGACGCGAAGGCGTCTCCCGCTTCAGCGCTGGCGGTGACCACGTTACCGATGTACTCCCGCGTCTTTTTCAGCTCCCCGGAGATGATTTTGCTCTGCCGCGCCGAGTTCTCCGCGAGGTTGCGGATCTCGTCGGCGACAACGGCGAATCCCCGGCCGTACTCCCCGGCGTGGGCCGCCTCGATCGCGGCGTTCATCGCGAGGAGGTTGGTCTGGGCGCTGATCGACGCGATCAGCTGGTTTGCCTGCTGGAGGTGTTCCGACTGATCCACCACTTCGGCGATCCGGTCGGTAACGAGCTGGACCGTCTCCCGCCCCCGCTCGGAGGCGTCCACCAGTCTGTCGACGTATCCGTCGACCTGCTCGAGATTGCGGGTGATAGAGGAGATGTTCGCCGCCATCTCCTCCACCGCCGCAGCTGAGTCCTCGATACTCGTCGAGAGGTGGCCGATCATCTTCTCCAGGGAGGAGATGTTGCCGGTGATCTGTTCCACCGAAGCCGAAGACTGGCTGATACTGTCGTCCTGTTCGGAGATCTGCTGCGCCACCCGCTCCATGAGGCCGTTGATCGACTCTGCGGAGAGGCGGGAGTTCTCGGCGTTCTCGTCAAGGGCGCCGGCGTTCTCGATGAGGAGCTGTGACGCCTCCTGGATACTGTAGACGATCGTTCCGAGGTTCTCCACGAAGTTGTTGAAGTGCCGGGAGAGGCGGCCGATCTCGTCGTTCCGCGTCTCTTTCATGCGCAGCGAGAGATCCCCGTCGCCCATCGCGATCTGTTTCAGGTTGTCCGCGGTAGCGGTCAGAGGAAGAGCGACGGTCCGGCGGGATATGATATAGACCCCCGTCGCCGCGGCCACCACGAGGGCACCGACGATGATCATCAGTACGAGGACGCGCCGTTCCGCCGCCTCAAGAAAGCCGCTCGCGTCGAAGACGCTCACCAGATGTCCCTGTACCGACCCGGAGAAATCGGTGAGAGGGATGTAGGCGAGCTGGTAGCTCCCGACGATATCGGTAGCGACGGTACCGTCCGACGCCGATACCGTGATCATCTCCTCCTTCAGGAGCTCCTCCGGTACGATCCACTCGTCGGTGACCACCGAAACCATGCTCTCTCCGACGCGACCGAGAAAGTACTGGTCCAGGTCCTCTTCGAAAAAGAGCGATTCCGCCGCCTCGGCGTTCACGAGGAGCATGATCCCTGAGTTCAATTCTTCGGAATCGAGAAACGGTACGATCTCCTGGGGCTGGTAGTAGACCTCGACGCTCCCGAGGTACGTGCCGTTGTCGATGACGGGAGCGATACCGCGAATCACGAATCCTCCCCGTCCCAGTTCTACCGTCTGCAACGGACGGCGGGTACGGGAAACCTCGAGGATCGTCGTTCGAAAGGAAGAGAGGTCGTCTCCGGCGGTATCGGTCCAGGTTCGGTAGAAACTCACCGCCGGTGGCTTGTGGAAGTGGATCCGGAACGCCCTGCCCCCCGACGCGTTTTCCACCGCTGCAACGAGATCGTCCACCGACCGGGCAAGTTGTCGCCGCCCCGCTTCGTCGTCGGGGTTACGGTACGCCGCCTTTACCGTCTCTAGTTCGGCGAACACCGTCGACAGTTCCAGCGCCTTTCCGGAGAATTCGTCGACCAGGTCCCCCACGAGATCCGCCTGGGAGCGGAGGTTGGCGTCGAGGGTGTCCTCCACGGTAACCCGGATGTCCCGGGCGGCGACAATACCGATTCCGACGAGGATCACCACGAACAGCATCGCGAAGATCGCCGTTAACCGTTCGGCGAGTCTCATCCTGGCAAAGAAGTTCATTCTGCTATTCCACCTGTCCATTATTGTGAATAGGGTACAGTATATGAAAATCCTCGTTTTGGACTACCCGAGGGTGGACGAGCACTGTACAGAATGGGAACGCCTCTCCCGGTGCGGCACCGTCACGCGGTATACCGGTACCACGCTGCCGCAACTCCTCGAGAGGGGACGCGCCGCAGAGGTGATTATCACCTGGTCTTTTCCCGTTCGCCGTGAGATTCTCGACTACCTCACATCGGTGCGGACGATCATCGTCCCCGGCAACCGCCGGGATGAGCTGGTAGAAACGGTGATCGCGGAACAGCTCGGGATCACGGTCCTCACCGTGACCGGAACCGCCGGAGAACGGTGTCGATGGATCGATGACGCGGCGAAATTATTGGAAGTTTCTGAGTGAATCGGTTATTCTTCAATGGGGAGCATGCCATGCAGAAAAGAGTGATCGTATTGGTCGGTGTCGTCCTGCTGCTCGGCGCAACGCCGTTTACGTTCAGCCAGGATTCGTTGTCCCAGTTGTCGACGGATCTCCAGACGATGCTCGATGAACTCGGCAAGGAGATGGGACCCAACCTCCAGACCGTCTCGGTTCTCAACCACGGTCTCGGAAGCGCCGAGATCGGCGACTTCCCCCGTATGTACGTGTCGGTCTCCGCCGGCGCCAGCGTCGCCCCGGGGATTCTCAAATTCACCGGTGACGAGGAGAAATTCCTCAACTACGCCCTCCTGGAGAACTTCCTCGAGGAAGCAGGCCTCGAGGAGGGCTCCGGCGTCCGGGATATCACCGACAACTACGCTCCCTATCCGAGCGCTCGCGCCGCCTTCGGTGTCGGTCTCGCCGGAGGGTGGGAAGTCGAGGTCCAGGGAGGCGTGATACCCCAGGCGGCGGCGGACACGTCCGGCGTCGACGGTATCGCCGCCAACATCACGACGATCGGCGGGCGGGTCCGTAAGGTCCTCGTCCGGCAGGAGCGAGGTGTCCCGGCGGTCTCCGTCGGTGTCGGTTACGTATACAGCGGGATCAACTTCGGGTATGACCTCGCCGAAATAGAACCCCTCGACGCCGGGGGTACCACCCTCGACCTCGACGGAGAGATCACCTATCAGGCGACGACCCACTCCTACGGAACCGACCTACGGGTGTCCACCCGGTTCCTCCGCGTTTTCTATCCCTTTGTCGGCGCCTCCGGGTACTTCCAGACCACCGACTACAAGGCGGGGATCGATAACTTTTCCGCCCTCGTCGGAAACGCCACCACCCCGACATCTCCCACCACCGAGCCGTTGAGCGAGCAGGAGTTCCGGAACTTCAACGTCGTCCTCAACACCGGTGTCGACGTAAAGCTGGCGTTCTTTAACCTCTTCGGTCACCTCAACTACGCCGTCACCACCCGGGCGCCGGGGGCGATCATCGGGATGCGCATCCAGATTTAAATCCTCTGCAGGTGACCAACGTCCTCCGGGGACACCGGAAGGAAGCGCCGGACCGGCGCCCTGGAAGGCGATGCACCCCGGTGTCGCGATTTTTTTTAATAAATTTCTGAATCTTTATTGTCGTACCACTACATATGGCGTACCATGGTGCCGACATCTAAAAAAGACACCATTTTACCGGTGACCTGGGAGGGGAACTATGGCTGATAATGCTTCGATCTTGCAGCCGGCAACGATCAGAAAAAGAGTGGATGACGACGGAGACCTCAAGGCTCCCGAGCACGTAACAAAGCGCGACGGCCGGGTGGTACCGTTTGAGAGCAAGCGGATCAAACGTGCCCTGGATCGATGCTACGACGCGCTGGAACGACTTCCGGGAACCTCCATCGGGGAGATCACCCGGCAGGTGGTCAATGTGATCGCCGCACAGTACCCGGATCCCACGGTGGAACAGATCCAGGACACCGTCGAGATGGTTCTCCAGGCCAACGGTGAGTACGCCGCAGCGAAGGCGTACATCCTCTACCGCGCGGAACACGCCAGGCTCCGGCAGACCCGGGCGGTTCCCGCGGAGGTCAAGTCCGCCTTCGACGAGGCGGACAGCTACTTTCCGACACCGATCCAGCAGTTCCAGTTCTACGACAAGTACTCCCGCTTCGACTACAACCTCGGACGGCGTGAGACGTGGCTCGAAACGGTAGAACGGGCGGTGGATTACCTTCGTGAGCTTTCGGAGGACAAACTCCCCGACGAAGACTACCAACGGATCCACACGGGGATCCTCGAGATGAAGGTGATGCCTTCGATGCGGCTTCTCGCGATGGCCGGCGACCCGGCCCGGCGCAGCAACATCGCGATCTATAACTGCTCGTACCTCCCGGCAGACAGCATCGACAGCTTCGTCGAGGCGCTGGTGATCTCGATGAACGGATGCGGTGTCGGCTACAGCGTTGAGCGCCGGTACGTGGAACAGCTCCCCCGGATCAAGCGGCAGACCGGTATCAAACGTCCTACCTTCACCGTTCCGGACACCTCCGACGGGTGGGCACAGGCGTTGCGTCTCGGACTCGAGACGTGGTTCACCGGTGAGGATATCGAGTTCGATATGAGCCGGATCCGCCCCGCCGGCGCCCCCCTGAAGGTGAAGGGTGGTCGCGCTTCCGGGCCGGAACCGCTCCGCTCGATGCTCCGCTTCGCGAAGGACCGGATTCTCGCCCGACAGGGCGGATTCATGACCACCCTCGACGCTCACGACATCATGTGCGCCGTCGGTGGCGCCGCCGTCTCCGGCGGTGTACGCCGAACAGCGATGATTTCCCTTTTCGATTATGACGACCTCGAGATGCGCCACGCCAAGGACGGCGATTTCTGGGTACACAACAGCCAGCGGTGGAACGCCAACAACTCGGCGGTGTGGCCCGACCGAGAGCTCTCGCAGCAAGAGATCGCCCGCTTCGTCCTCGATATGGTCGATTCCGGCAGCGGCGAACCGGGGATCTTCAACCGCCGCGCGGCGATCCGGAACCGGCCGGAACGGCGACAGATCGCCGAGTTCGGCACCAACCCCTGCGGCGAGATCATTCTGCGGCCCTACCAGTTCTGCAACCTCACCAGCGCAGTCTCCCGCGCCGACGACACTCTCGAGACGCTCCGGGAGAAGGTCGAACTCGCTACGATCATCGGTACGATCCAGAGTATGGCGACCACCTTCCCGGGCCTCCGGGATATCTGGCGGAAAAACAGCGAGGAGGAGCGCCTCCTCGGGGTTGACCTGAACGGACAGATGGACAGCCCCGCCAGCCAGGATCCGAAGAATCAGGAGATCCTCCGTCGGCACGTCGTCGAGACGAACAGAAAGTACGCGAAGATCCTCGGAATCCCCCAGTCCGCGGCGACTACGGCGGTCAAACCCTCCGGTAACTCCAGCCAGCTGCTCAACAGCTCCTCCGGGATCCACGCCCGGTGGTCCGAATACTACGTCCGGAATATCCGCGTCTCCGCCCATTCACCGGTGTACAAAGTGCTCCGGGACGCCGGGGTTCCGATGGACCCGGAAAACGGCCAGACCCGGGACAACGCGACCACCTGGGTCGTCCACTTCCCCGTGAAGTCTCCCGAAGCGGCGGTGGTACGCGGCGACCGCGGCGCGATCGAGCAGTGTAATTACTGGCTCCAGAACCGCGAGCACTACACCGAGCACAATCCGAGTGTTACGATCACCTACAAGCCCCACGAGGTTATGGACCTGATGCGCTGGATCTACGACCACCAGGACAAGATCGGCGGCATGGCGTTCCTGCCCCACTCGGACGCACACTACGAGCAGCTTCCCTACGAGGAGATCTCGAAGGAAGAGTACGAGCGTCGCGCCGCAGCGTTCCCGGAGATCGACTTCTCCAAGATCTACCGCTACGAGGAGACGGATCTTACCAACGCCGCCCAGGAGCTGGCGTGTATGGCGGGGAACTGCGACGCGTAAGAGCGCCGAGAGCAGGCGGAAGGGCGATATGCCTGACGGCGCTTTCCGGAGCGGCTCCGGAGCGCCACGTCCGCCGGCAAGTGAGAACGCACGGAGCGGGTCCGGCCGACCGGCCCCCTCCGCGGATACGCCCCACCCCCGACGGGAAGAACGGCTCGTCGGGGGTTTTTTTT